>CALLAG010000283.1 GCA_938002705.1 uncultured Saprospiraceae bacterium
TAATAGATAGAATACATTCGAAATATCTTCTATTGTCTAATTCTGTTTCCTCATCTGGTTTGATAAATTCAACGTGGCTGTGCATTACAATATTTATGAGACTTAATGTCTAAAAATAAAGAATCAAACCTAAAGCATAGGGCTAATTATTATATTACATAAAGTTGTAATTTCAAAATAAAGCTATACTATTGGCTATCCTTGCAGAACATTGTCTTCTATCACAAGTGTCCAGCCTGTCTTCTGCCACATATCAGATAGTAAGCTCATAATTTCTTGTTTTTGCTCGCGAGCTTTCTGAAACAGGGGGCCCTGCTCTATATGAGTTGTCGCATACTCCTTTGCCCTTGCATTAATTTTGGTGAGATCCTCAGCACTGAATTCGTTAAACATGCTTTCTTGCATATCATAGTAATCCAGATCGTGTTCTACATAAAGAATTTCGGGTTCTGGAAAATTCTTTATCTGGATAGTTCTCGTAGATTCATCGATGACGAAATCTACATTATCTAAGTCGTATCCTATAGATACTTTGGCTTTGACTCTTACCAGTGCCTTTTTTCTTAAGAGACTTACGTCTATATATTGATAGGCCTTGTAATCATAGATCTCTGATACTTCTCCCTCTACAGCGACCATCTTGAAGACTTTAGAGATCTTCTCCATCATGACCTGTGCAGATTCTATCTCCTGTGATCTAAACATCTCTGACTTAAAACCCCAAAAGTATCCAACTGTAAGCATACCCGCCATGAGGAGTAGCGTAAGTATGATTTGATTTATCTTTTTCATTTATAGAGTTCTGTGAGTGTGGAAGTGTACTTAAGATTTTCTACAGATTTGAGTAGGACTTTTACCGACCCAAAACTTATGGGCGATTCTATCTGAATAGGAATTCTATTTCTATCAGAAGATACCCATACATCCATAACGTCACCTTCTTCAAAAACATAACCTGATATTAATTCTGGTTGTAGGTGTATGCATGCTATATGACCTATAGATTTTATCTTTTTTCTTTCTAATCCTAAGTTATTAATATGTACATCAAATAATTCTTTGTCAAAAAATATTCTCAAATCTATATCCTCATTTACATCATACACCTCATCAGGTAGCGATCGCAAGTAATAGATGGATGAGACCATATCCAGCACTCTATCCTCTAATGCAAACTCGAATGTCTTAGCCGTCTCCTTTGTTTTTCCAAAATATTCTGTGAGCTGATGATTATCTTGATCAAAAGATAAGCTGTCATATCTCTGATAATGCCCTTCCAGAATGTCTCTTCTAAAATTTATCGGGATTAGATTGTCTTTGCTGACTCTACTCACATAGTGATCTCTTACCTTGAAGAATGAATCATAGCTCTCATAGCTGATCCCATCTACTGTAAGCTCATAGTGGTCATCTTTTTCTATAGATGTAAATGTCACCTCACCTGCTGGCACCCATACAAACTTCCAATTATAATAGACCTTATACACTACCCGCTCACCATCCTGAAAAGCGACTTCTGATACGGGTGTATCCTGAGCATATAAGCCATTACAGTATGAGCCAGCCATCAGTATACACGACACCATCATTAGATAATACAAGTACTTAATTATACTCTTACTGACTTCCATATATTCATTTTCATAAGGTAGACTAAGCCCAATAACGCAGGACATATAAGATTTATTACCCAAAGTAGCCCTGCTGCTATTATCGCCATAGGTATACTGTAAGATATCAATCCTAAAATAAATACTGCTATCTCACCTCGAGCAAGTAAGCCCATCATGGGTGGTAAGGGAATCGTAGACTGTATCAGGAATATGGTACCGATGGCTAGTATATTGTAGAATACGGATGAGGATAATCCCAAAAAACATAGCACTAACAGATACTGCATACCGTACACACCATACCGTAATAACGATAAGAAGAGCACTTGATTAAGCAAGCCTACTGATATGCTATGATCATTAATAAATTGTAAGTGCTTCTGATAAAAAGATGTAGATGACCAGTACGACAAGAGAGGTTGATGATTATAGTAAACCCATAACCCTACGGCAATAATTATAACATTTATAATAATAAGAAATGGTAGACCTATCTCTAATTCATTGACATTAATGACAAAAAAAATACCGGCGGCTAAGCCTAAAATTAGAGTTATCATATTCTGAGATATAGAGCATATGAACGATGCATACACTGATACTTTCTTATCATCAGCATTGACTATAAGTAGTCTACCTATAAATTCTCCTACTCTGGCAGGTGTCAGTAAGCCACAAGTGATTCCACACAGTATGGAGATACATGATTTGCTGAGGCTGAGCTTCGTGTAGTTATTCATGACGATTTGCCACTTTCTGGATTCCAATAACCAGTTAATAGGCATAAGTATAATGACTACCGCCATATAGTACCATCTCTGCGATAAATCATCAATACTGATAGTCTCGCCTATATCTGTCCAGTTATGCGATAGTGTGTACTTTCTTATAATATATACGAAGCCCAGTATTATGGCAACTTTGATGACAATATTTGATATCTTCTTCATGATAAGATGTGGACAGCTGCAAATAAACAAGATGTAGCCCACATTATGACTACATATAATGTAGATTTGTAATATAACTACGATTGCTTGGCTAAAAATTCTAAAATAATAGGTGTAGACCCCGGGACCAATGTCTTAGGCTATGCCGTGATAGATTGTGAGCCCAGAGTACCCATAGTCAAGGATATCGGCGTCATTAAGTTAAGTGGATATAATGATCACTACACCAAGCTTAAGGAGATATACCTCCAGCTCCAAGAGATCATAGAAGTACACCTTCCAGGGCAGATGGCTATAGAGGCTCCTTTCTTTGGTAAGAATGTACAATCTATGCTTAAGCTGGGTAGGGCTCAAGGTGTATCCATGGCTGCTGCCATCACTATGGGGATAGATGTCATAGAATACTCTCCTAAGAAAATCAAACAAGCAATAACTGGTAATGGTAATTCTTCTAAAGAGCAGGTAGCCGCTATGCTTAAGCATAGACTTAAGTTTACTGTAAGCGAATATTATCTGGATGCTACTGATGCCCTCGCTGCTGCAGTATGTCACCATCAGCAGATATCTAATGGTCGCCAAATCTCTAAATCAGGTAATAGCTGGAAGAAGTTTATCGCAGAGAATCCACAACGGGTTAAGAAGTCATAGAAAGGAAAGCTCTTGAAATTTGCTGACTTAGAGCTACAAATTTTTCAGATGTCATCACTAATTTGTCCTTGGAGAAATCCATATCATGTAACTGATTAATGGGTATGAGGTGGACATGTGCATGAGGTACTTCTAATCCTATTACTGTCACTCCTATCCTATTACAAGGCACTATCGCCTTAATCGCTTTGGCGACTTGCTTAGAGAATACATGTAAGCCTGACAATGTCTCATCGTCAAGATCAAAAATATAATCCACTTCTACTTTTGGCACCACCAACGTATGTCCTTTACTTACGGGATTAATGTCGAGAAAGGCGTAGTAAGAATCGTTTTCTGCAACCTTATAAGAAGGGATGTCACCTGCAATAATCCGAGAGAATATACTTGACATATGGCGCTATAAGGAAATATCTAATATCTCAAACTGCATAGCCCCGCCAGGAGTTACGATCTCTGCTTTCTCGCCTACCTTCTTACCTAATAAGCCCTTTCCGATAGGAGAATTGACAGATATTTTTTTCTCTCTGAGATTAGCTTCTGCTTCAGATACCAGCTGATAAGTGATCTCTTTATTCATCTTAAGGTTCTTGAGCTTGACTATAGATAGTATCGTGACTTGTGAGGTATCTAACTCGCTCTTGTCTATAACTCGTGCACTAGACATGGCCTTTTCTAACTCATTGATTTTGGCCTCCAGCATTCCTTGTGCATCTTTGGCAGCATCGTACTCAGCATTCTCAGAAAGATCGCCTTTCTCTCTTGCTTCAGCTATAGCAGCAGCGGCTTCTGACCTTCCTCTGGACTTTAGATCATCTAACTCAGCTCTTAGTTTATCATAGCCTTCCTGAGTCATATAAGAAAAAAGTGACATAAATAATTCTTTTGTATGTGAATAAAAACAAAAACGTTCCCGTAAAAATACGGAAACGTTTTATTATAGCTTTTGTAACAAGCAATGTATGCTAATAAGTTCCTTACTAGAAAGATAATCTTACTGAAACATTGTGTGTCCCTCTGAATGGATTAGTAGCTCTATAACCGTAATCCACACCTATTTTGTTATTAGTAGCAGAACTGAAAGGCAATTCTATAGATGCTCCGAATGCTAATCCTGAATAGACATTAGCTCTCTCGCCTATCTCACCGAGCTCACTCTTATATGCTCCCCTCAATGTAAATCTCTCATTAAATGTAAACTCTGCTCCTACTCCTAACTGATCTCTTGAGAATGCATTAGATGTAAAATTACCTATACCTCTTAACATAACTTTCTCACCAAAGTAAAAATCATAACTGATTCCTATGTTAAGCATAGATGGTAATTCGAAGCCTTCAGCTCTTTGGTTAAAAGAAAGCTGAAATGTACCATCGCCTGGATTATCACCTTGGAATGATAGTCCCTCTCCACTGAATTTCATGGGAGACCCTACATTCCTTAATGATATACCTAATCGGAAATTGTCTTTCTCACCTGAGACATACTGTACACCTGCATCTATTGCAAATCCGAAAGCACTCACATTAGGTAAGGATTCTGATATCGTTCTGAATAATATACCCACAGAAATCTTATTGTCATATGTATGGCTATAACCCAATCCAATATTAAAAAATGAAGGAGAGAAAGTCGCTCCTGTTCCTGCTGGACTATCCTCCGTCGTAACAGTATTTTCTCCAAAGTCTACAGCCATTAATGAAACCGCAAATGATCCATTAGAGCCTATCTTCTGACCATAACCGAATGCATTAAGATTAACACCTGATCCGTCATACAGTCTTGTACTAGATAAGACAAGTTCTTTGCCACTTATCCTTCCTATTCCAGCTACATTAAGCCTCATCGCTTCTATACCCATTATAGAAGATGTATTTAATGTATGTAATCCTCCACTTCTTGCCCATGGGTTAAGTAG
>CALLAG010000284.1 GCA_938002705.1 uncultured Saprospiraceae bacterium
CAGTGTTGCAGTTTAACACATATTCAACGAAATGTTTCGTATTTTGTTAAATTTATGATAAACAAGGACTTAGGAGTGGCTATTCATCTGCCGTTTTCTCAAGTTTGTATTACAAATCAGATAAATGAAATTGAAGTATTACTTAGTAGCGATATTATTGATGACACTTTCACTAACACAATCAGTGGCTCAGGCAGATATTGTGAAGTGGACATTTGAAGTAGAGACGGTAGATGAAAAGACAGTTCTTAAAGCCACGGCAGATATTATGAGTGGATGGTTCATCTATTCTCAACATACAGATGACGGTCCTATACCTACTTCATTTGAGTTATCGCAAGAATCTGGAGAGCTAAATACTACAGTTTTTGAAGAACAGACGATACCAATCAAAAACTACAGTGAGCTTTTCGAAGCTGAAGTAATCAAGTTTAAAGATGAAGCCATATTTACATACAGCGTCGAGGGCTACAAATCAGGAGATACCATATCAGGCTCAGTTATCTATATGTCTTGCGACAAAAGCAAGTGTTTGCCGCCAAAATCGGTTGACTTTGAAGTAAAAATTTGATCTTTATATTTTTATAGCATTTACAAGCAATTTTTAATCCTATCCTATTATGAGACTTATTCCTTTTCTCACACTTCTGTTGATATCTACTATTGGATTTGGACAGATTCTCGAACCTGTCAAGTGGACATTTGATTCTAATCAAGTCGGCCCTGATGAATACGAGCTCATATACAAAGCTGACATAGAAGCTCCATGGAAGGTTTACTCACAATTTACAAGTGAGGGAGGTCCTGTGCCTACAACCATTACCTATGAGAATGGTAATGAAGAAAAAATAGGAGACGGCGTAGAGCTGGGAGATAAGAAGCAAGGGATGGATAAGATGTTTGGTGTAGATGTCATCGCATTTACATCCAAAAAGCCTTTCTATATAAAACATAGAGTTAAGATATTAGATCCTAATAAGCCGATCAGAGGTTATCTCACATTTATGACATGTAATGATGAGACTTGCCTACCGCCTACTGATGTAGACTTTAAGTTTACATTCAAGACTATAAGTACACCAGTCAGAAAGCAGATCGATGCCGAAGGTAATATTAATGATGTACCACAGCCATCTACAGAGAAAAAAGCACCTGCAAAATTTGTAATGAATGATGCTAATGTCGAGAGAGAACCTGTGATCCCTGCTATTCCCATTCCAGTAGATAACGCAGAAGCGGTAGAGGAAGTGGCTTCAGAATCTAAGCTTAAAATTAACGCTACAGCAATGGCACCCGTGGAGGAAAGCGATAATATCGTAGACCCAGTGCAGTGGAGTTTTGATATACAAAGCGAGGGAGGTGATGAGTATGCATTAATGTATAAAGCAGATATCCAAGATGGGTGGAATGTATATTCTCTATACACTGATGATAACGGACCATATCCTACAAGCATCACCTATGAGGATGAGAATGTCTTATCATTACTTAATGAAGCGACTGAGAGCGGTTATAAGAAGCAAGGCCCTGATCCTCTTTTCGAAAATGTAGAAGTTATCAAATATCTGTCAGGTCAGCCATTCGTAATAACTCAGAAAATAGCATCACCTAATAAGAAGAAAATAAAAGGTTACCTAACTTATATGGCTTGTAATAGTGAGGGATGCCTTCCTCCTACAGATGTAGACTTCATCTATAATGTCAAGAAGATGACGGGGATGAAAGCGACCGCTGAGATGCTTGCAAGCAACAGCAATAACCCTACGGCAATGAATATCTCTGGCAAGTACTTAGATCAGAGAATACCGAAGATGACGGAGACATATGCTAACCCAATAGGTAACTGTGCTGGTGGTGAGGAGACTGAAGATAAGGGACTGCTGATGTCATTTATATTTGGATTTATAGGGGGACTACTGGCATTATTGACACCATGTGTATTTCCTATGATACCATTGACTGTAAGTTTCTTTACTAAGGATACTAAGAGAAAAGGATGGGTTAACGGTGTTATATACGGCTTATCTATCATTGTCATCTATGTAGGGCTGGGTATTCTAATTACTGCAGCATTAGGTCCTGATGCACTTAATAGATTATCTACTAACTGGATAGCGAATACTATATTCTTCTTGATTTTTGTAGTGTTTGCATTTTCATTTTTTGGCTTTTATGAGATTACACTGCCGAGTAGCTGGTCTACTAAGAGTGACTCTATGGCTGACAAAGGTGGCTTGATAGGGATATTCTTTATGGCATTTACACTGGCCTTAGTATCGTTCTCTTGTACGGGGCCTATTATCGGATCTGCACTCGTCAGCTCCGCTACTAATGCTCTGGGGCCGGCTATAGTTATGTTTGGATTCTCATTGGCATTAGCATTACCATTTGGTCTATTTGCTGCCTTTCCAGCATGGCTTAATACATTGCCTCAGTCAGGAGGATGGATGACAAGTGTCAAGGTTGTATTAGGTTTCTTAGAATTAGCACTAGCATTTAAGTTTCTGTCAGTTGCAGATATGACTAAGCATTGGGATTTTCTGAGGTACGAATTATTTATGGGGATATGGGTTGTCATCTTTGCATTGATGACATTGTATTTGTTTGGCAAAATCAAATTTCCTCACGATAGCCCGATTAAGAAGTTGTCTCTTACGAGAAAAATAATTGCATTAGCATCACTAGCATTTACAATATATCTTGCTTCTGGCTTCTTGATTAATGAGAAGACAGGTAGTTATAATGCACTGGGTCTGATGAGTGGTCTTGCGCCACCTGCTTCATACACTTATTTCTTATCACCTAATGAATCAGATAAAAGTATAAAAGACAAGTACCCATCTTATACGATGTGTGCTAATAATATACCTTGCTTCAAGGATTATTATGAGGGCATGAACTATGCTAAGGAAGTAGGTAAGATGCCATTTTTAGATTTTACAGGACATGGATGTGTCAACTGTAGAAAAGTGGAAGAGCACATATGGGTAAAAGATGAGATAAGAGATAAGCTTATAGAAGAATGCGTTTTGATCTCATTATATGTCGATGATGATAAGAAAATCAAAGATGTCAAATTCTCTAAGAGAGATAGCACATATAAGATCCGTAACATAGGAAAAAAATGGGCAGACTTTCAGATATCTAACTTTAAGCAGAATACGCAGCCACTCTATGTGATGTTAACACTGGACGAAGAAGTCATCGCTAAGCCACGAGGTTATAGACCTAATGAGGGCGCTAAGGAATATAATGATTATATGGAGTGTGGTCTTGAGACTTTTGCTGATAACAACTAATTCTTATATGCGATATATTGTTGGAATTGTAATCTTGTGCCTACTATGGGCATGTAAGTCAGAGCCCGTTGTGTCTGACACTATGCCCGCATATACTGATGATGGTATCGCTGAGCTTTCTCAAATGATTGCTAAGGACTCCATCAATGATAAGTTATATTACAAGAGGGGAGAGGCATATTATAATCTTGAAAATTATGATGGAGCCATCTACGATCTTATCAGAGCGATCAATATAGATTCGCTACAGTATCCTTACTACCATCTGCTCACTGATGTATTCTTAGATTACTATCGATCTAAAGAAGCTGTGCTTACTATGGAGAGATGTATAGAGTTGATGCCAGATAGCAGACCTAGCTTACTTAAGTTATCGGAGGTATATCTTATACTCAAGCAGTATGAAGAGTCTATGGGTATATGTAATATTCTTCTGAGCAGAGACAAGCAAGATCCTGAAGCCTACTTTATGTTAGGTATGAACTATAGAGCTCAGGAAGATATAGATAGATCCATCAATGCATTCCAGACAGCGACAGAGCTTAATCCGGATATGGTTGATGCATGGCTGATATTAGGACAGCTCTATGAGGAGAAAGGAGACCCTATAGCAATAGAGTATTATAATTCTGCTGTCAATGTTAATCCTAATAATATAGCTGCATTGCACTCTAAAGCTTTCTACCTGCAGAATAATAACAAGATCAACGAGGCTATCCAGTTATACAGACACATGAGTACCGTCGATAAATATTACACTGATGCATATCTTAACTGCGGTATATTATACCTGACCCTTGATTCTACTGAGAGAGCATTAGAGCAATTCGATATTATGGCCAAGACAAAACTTGATAGCCCCATAGCTTACTACTATAGAGGCCAAGCTCACCAAGGGCTGGGTAATATAGAAGCTGCTAAAGAAGATTATACTACAGCTCTTAATCTTAATCCTGACTACAAAAAGGCCAAAATAGCCCTAAGTAGTATCAGTGAGATCTAATATTTAACAAAGTTCATAACTGAGGTCTGACCTTTATCGTTGATAGTTTTTACGTAGTAGAGACCATTGTTGATATCACTTATGATAGCAGTATTATTTCTGATTTCCTTGATTAGTTTTCCGCTCGCATCTATTACATAAGCTTTATCGATAGATATATCTGACATGATAGAGATCTGATCTTGAGCAGGGTTAGGATACACGATTATGTCATAATCATTATTAATACCGTTGATACTTGACATAATTTCTTCTTTGATAGTTAATCGAGTTGTGTCACCACTATCACCTCCAGATGATCCATTCCCATTGACAGCATTACCTGCTACGTAGAATGTTACATCACCAGTTCCATTTGTCGGAGCTGTCCAGTTGAGGCTAATGTTATCGTTAGGTAATCTATCACTTTGTTCTATGTATTGTCTATTAAGAGCCGTTGCCTCTTGAGTTAGTGCTGGTAGGTCAAAGAAGTTGTTGATGCCACTTTCGTCACTATCTCTAAGACTTACTATCTGGAATCCATAACCTGCAGGAGTTCCTACATGTCCTATTTCTATATTGACGGTATAGTCTTCACCAGGATTATATTGATCTACGACGTTCCCATCAGCATCAGTAAGGGCTAATCTTATATCTGTCTCATAAGTTGTTGTTGAATGACAACCGATAGATCCACAATATTGTCCAGATTCTCCTGGAGCAGTAGTAGAGGGCTGTCCTGTCTGAGAGGTTCTTCCTCTTCTGTTAGACATGAATATAAATGCGACACTAATTAGGGCGATATATATAAGCGTTTTTTTCATAGTTTTTTTATTTAGAATGTAAATGTAAAATAATCTGGAAAGATATATCAAACCCTAAGCCTTATCTACCGTTTAACGACTTTATAAGACATAGTAGAAATATTAAAAGACGAAATAAAATGTATTATTTTTATTTGATGCATTTATTATTGCTTGATTTGCATATATATGAGGAGAAGCCGCTCACAATCTCACGACGGAGATGAGAAAACTAAAGTCACTAAGGAAAGTTTCAAAGAAGCTGTAAAGATCTTTACTTACATAGATCCATATAAGTGGTATCTTATAAGTTCATTGTTTCTTGTGGTTATCTCCACAGTTATATTCTTTGCTTTATTCAAACTATTAGGAGTAGTAATAGACGTAGGACAAGGTACATCTGATTATGATATATCTCTAAGACAGGTTGGATTCATCATGATCGCCATACTGGTTATACAAGGTGCTATCAGCTACTTCAGAGTAATATTAACTGCTATAGCGAGTGAAAAAGCTATAGCTGATCTCAGAACTGATATCTATCAGAAATTGATTTCCTTACCCATTACATTTTTCGAAGAGAATAGGACTGGTGATCTCATAAGTAGAATTAGTGCTGACGCCAGTAAGCTATTCAGCATATTTTCTATCACCTTGATAGAATTCTTCCGACAGATAATTACGTTAGTGGTAGGTATTATATTCCTATTCATATCAGCACCAAGGCTTTCGGTGATTATGTTGTTGACTTTTCCTTTTGTTATCATATTAGCGATGGTCTTTGGACGAAAGATCAGAAAATTATCCAAAGACAGACAATCAGAATTAGCCGATTCTAACTCTCAGCTAGGTGAGACCATACAGAATATTCAAGTTGTCAAATCTTTTGCAAGTGAGACTTATGAGAATAATAAGTACCGGACTACCATGGCCGAGGTTGTACGTATCGCTATAACCTATGCTAGGGCAAGAGCCTGGTTTTCTTTTTTTATCATGACGATTTTCTTCGGGGCGATATGCTTTATTATATATATGGGAGCACGTATGCTGCAGAGTGGAGATATGACTGCTGGTGAGTTGTTATCTTTCGTCTCTTATACGGGATTGATAGGCGGTTCTATTGCGGGACTGGGTAATTTTACAACTGAGATATTCGGTGCTATAGGAGCTACAGAGAGGATACGTAATATACTAAGCTTAGATACAGAGTTACAATTATCTGAGACAGAAGCACTCTCACAATTGACGCTGGATGGATCAGTAGAATTTAAGAATGTCAACTTTACTTATCCGTCAAGACCTGATATCCAAGTACTTAAGAATCTTAATCTTTCTATCAAGAAAGGTCAGAAAGTAGCTTTGGTCGGTCCCAGTGGTGCAGGAAAGTCAACTATATTCCAACTATTACTAAGATTCTATCCTGTACAGAATGGAGATATAGAAGTAGATGGGCATACCATCAGTGATTATGATATAAGAGCATTTCGGGATGCTATAGCTCTGGTACCGCAAGAGGTAATATTGTTTTCAGGGACTATAAGGGAGAATATTACGTACGCTGATCAGAATGCAACCGAGGAGCAAATAATAAAAGCGGCTAAGCAATCTAACGCTATGGAATTCATAGAGAGTTTTCCTGAAGGACTCGATACTATAATAGGAGAGAGAGGCGTCAAGCTATCAGGAGGACAGCGACAGAGGATAGCAATAGCACGAGCGATCCTCAAAGATCCGGCGATACTTCTGTTAGATGAAGCGACGTCGGCTTTGGACTCAGAATCTGAGAAAGTAGTCCAAGATGCCTTAGATAATCTCATGATAGGAAGAACTTCTATCATCATAGCTCATAGACTGAGCACAATAGTAGATGTAGATAATATCTATGTTCTTCAGAATGGAGAGGTCAAAGAAGAAGGCAAACATTCTGAGTTAATGAATATAGAAAACGGCATCTATTATAAGCAAGCAAGCTTAGGCCGCTTATTCCAAGAAAACCAAGACTATAAATAAAATAATAATAAAACATATTTTGATTATTTGTAATATGTTTTTATATTTGACCTGTATTTTACCTACCTGATATTTTTAGAACCTAAAGAGTTTTTCTCAAGACATTGTATAATGTGTTGCTTCATTGCAAGTATATGTCGTTGTTTGTCAGCGTTTTATACCATAGAAATCTTAGGTTATTAACGAATATCTAACCTCCTATCTCTACACATTCTACTCTTCTTAAGTGATAACCGCAGTAGTGCCGTGGATTATCTAAGGAAAACTCAGAAATATTTAGAACGAATAATTTTATTTAAGAATATGCATTCTGCGTACATCTCAGTGTATCGGTCTGCTCAGTTTTAATTGCTAACGAATTAAGAAAACTACATGAAGTATTTCATTAACCTCATCAATGGATTAGTCTGTTGTCTGGTGTTCTGTAATGTACAGACCGCCTCCTCACAATGCATGAGTAATTGCAATGTCCAATGTACAGGACAAATTAATGTATCCTTAGATCAGAATTGTATGGCCGAGATAACTCCTGCTATGGGAGGCATCGGAATAGAGCCAGTATGCAACTCTTATTATGATGTCCAGCTGTATAATCAGTATGGAAATCTTATGCCTACGGATACTGTAGATTTTTCTCACGTAGGAGAATTATTAACCTATAAGATTATAGAACCTGAATGTGGTAATGCATGTTGGGGTAATCTACTTGTAGACTATAAGCTTGCTCCGACTATAGATTGCCCTGCGGATATAACTATACCGTGTGCAATGCTTGATTTCTTATGTCTGCCACCTGCTACAGGAGGTTGTGTAGGATTTGAGGTCGTACTTGCTGGTGAGACATCTACTAAGTTAGAATGCGACCCAGATTTTACTAAGATCATAGAGAGGACATATAGTGCCTGTGATGACTTCGGTAATTGTAGTACTTGCACGCAGACTATTACTTTAGAAAGATTAGATTTCGATAATATAAAATTTCCTGAACCATTTACAGTAGGTAATGGCACTGCAATATCTTGTAGTGATTCTACTATTGCATACGATGATAATGGATTTCCTATACCATTTCTATTTGACCCGATGACGGGATCAGGTTCTGGTGTCCCAGTGCTGTGTCTGCCACCTATGCCTCCGACTGGAGGATATGCCGCGGCTGGGATATGCATCGATGGTATGTTTCCTATAACTGGATCAGGTACAGGATCAGCGATGATTCCTCTGGTACCTAATAATTTAAGTGGTCCTAATTCAGGTACTAATCTTGATGTGTGTGGTGCAATTGTAACATATACTGATTTTGAATTACCGTCAGACGGCTGCAAAAGAAAAATTGCAAGAACATTTGAAATAAGAGAATGGTGGTGTAACGAGGAGATTACTGTCGGTGATGTACAATTAATAGAAATCGTAGATGACATAGCTCCAGAGGTCACTTGCCCACCAGATTATACAGTAACTACAGATCATAATTGTTCTGGCTCAGTTAGCTTACCACCTATCGAAACTTTTGACGAGTGTGGAAGTGACGTTACTGTTAGGGTACAGACTAACAATGGTATTACTGAAGGTAATGGTGGTATTGTAGATTTAAATCTTGGTATCAACACAATTACATACATAGCAACTGATGCTTGCAAAAATCAAAATAACTGTCAAGTAATAGTTACAGTAGAAGATAACACAAGTCCTGTAGCCATATGCGAGACGACTAAAGTAGTGTCATTAAGTAATAGTACTAATAGCATTGTATTCGCGGAGCCATTTGATAATGGTAGTTGGGATGAGTGTAAGTTAGATAGATTCGAAGTAAGAAGAATGGATTCTACTTGTGTAGCTACAGATACTCTGTTTGGAGATTTTGTAACATTCTGTTGTAGTGATGTAAGTGCAGGAGATGTGATGGTGGTATTCAGAGCGTATGACAAAGCAGGTAACAGTAGTGATTGTATGGTCGCTGTAGAGGTACAAGATAAGTCGACACCATCATTAATATGTCCTACAGATGTGACTATAGATTGTACTGAGCCTTATGACCTTAATAACTTAAGTCTTAGCTTTGGTAATCCAGAAATAGGAATGAATTGTTCTGGTCAGAATTTTGTCGAGGAGCCTATTGCAGATGTAGACCAATGTGGTTTCGGAACGATAACAAGAAAGTTCCAGATACTTGATTCTCAAGGAAACGCAGTTAGAACATGTACTCAAAACGTTACCGTGACGAATGATACACCATTCTTACCTATAGATATAATCTGGCCTTTAGATTATGAAGTAATAGGAGAATGCTCAGTGGATAACCTTAGACCAGAAGATCTGAATGCACCTTTTAACTATCCTACTTTTATTAATACTGATGTGTGTGCACAATTAGGTTACGATTATGATGATCGAGTATTTCAAGGTAATAATGGATTAGGATCTTGTACGACTATTGAGAGAACGTGGACAGTTATTAATTGGTGTGGAGATGCTGATGGCGATGGTAATTTTGATCAGTTTATTATACCTAAGCCGCAGATAATTACTATTATTAATAATACTAATCCTGTAATCGAAGAGACAGGACCTCTTACATTTACAAGTCAGAGTATAGATTGTACTTCTGGTCCTATAAGCGTGACACTGACAGCGACTGATGATTGTGATAATCTTAATTACAGATACGAATTGAGAGATATCGATGGGACAGTTCTCAAGTTCGGTGATGTCAATAATGTTACGACAACATTACCTGTAGGAGTCTATACATTAGCCTGGACAGTGAGTGATGGTTGTGGTAATTTTGATGTGTATAATCAGCCGATTGAAGTACTTAATACTAAGTTACCTACCCCTGTATGTATTAATGGATTAAGCGCTAATCTTGTATTGATGGACTTAGATATGGACGGAGCTTTTGATGCAGAGATGGTTGAGATATGGGCCAGTGATTTTGATGCAGGAAGTTCGCATAGTTGTGGTAATCCAGTAGTAGTAAGCTTCTCTGCAGATACAACTGACAAGGTTAAGTTTTTCGATTGTAATAACATAGGAATTAACCCTGTAAGAATGTACGTCACTGATGTGACTACAGGATTGCAAGATTTCTGTTCTACATTTATAGATATACAAGATAATAACGGAGATAATATATGTGATCCTACTAATGGTACGAGAGTAGCGGTAGCTGGAGATATATATACTGAAAATGCAGAACCAGTAGATGACGTAGAAGTTAGCCTTATCACAGATGTCTTAGTAGATATGACAGATGAAGCAGGGACTTATGCATTCGCTGATATGCCTATGGGAGGAAGTTATATACTATCAGCTGATAAGGATAAAGATTATCTTAACGGGGTTAGTACATTAGATTTGATTATTATTCAGAGACATATATTAGGTATGGAAGCATTAGACTCTCCTTACAAAATCATCGCAGCAGATGCAGATGGTAGTGAAAGTATTACTGCAATAGATCTTATAGAATTAAGAAAGCTCATATTAGGTATCTATGATGAATTACCAGCTAATGAGAGTTGGAGATTTATAGATAGCGAACAGACATTCATAGATGAGCTTAACCCTTGGATCACAGATCTAAAAGAAGCACATACCATTGATGAATTAAATTCAGACATAGAAATAGATTTTGTAGGAGTTAAAATTGGTGATGTAAACGGTTCAGTAATAGCTAACGCTAATGCTACACCTGCAGATAAAAGATCTAACGATGAGTTGTCATTCTATGTAAAAGAGCAGTCACTGAGTACTGGAGAAACTTACAAGTTGAATATATTGTCAGATAATTACAGCAATATTTTTGGATGGCAATCTACCCTTAGATTTGATAATACGGCGATTGAGTTAGTAGATATTACTTCTGGAGAACTTGATATTCAGAAAGAAAAGAATACCAACTTCATCAGATCCAGCGAAGGAATGATAGCTATGAGTTATAATGCACATAACGCAATAACATTATCTGATAACTCTACGCTAATGGAAATAACGGTTATAGCTAAGAGAGATGTAGTGACGACTGATATATTCGATATGACTTCTGATATGACAAGTGCTGAAGCTTATAATGAGCAAGGAGATATCCTCGATATAAGATGGAGATCAAAATCTATAACGACTCCAAGTATCGTATCAGTATCACCTAACCCGTGGAGTGAGCAGACAAGCATCGAGATAGAGATGCCATCTGATGGAGATGCTCAATGGGAGTTCTATAATGTAGACGGCAAGTTGCTATATACTAAGAACGAATACTACACATCAGGCGTACACAATGTAACGATAAGAAGAACAGATATTAATTCATCTGGTATCATATATGCTAAGTTGATTACTGAATCAGGAATAGCAGAATACAAGATGATTGTCTTATAGAATAAAGTTTATTATTAGCAATTAATACTTTTAGTAAAGCCCGTTGATTTTTTCAATGGGCTTTTTTAATGTCAATAATTTACCAGCAAAGGCTTATATATTTAAATAAATTAATATATAACATATTACATATTTTTATAATATGTTTAAGTATATTTACGTCGTGTTAGAATACTAATTGAGTACTTTAGCATTTAGAATAGTATTAAGGGTGGGTATATCTCATCTTAAGTTTGTTCCAAAACAGTAAAAGTCATTTCCCGATGACCGATTAGTTGCTCCTTCCAAGGGCAATGAGTATCCCGATTACCGATCGTTGTTATAGACAACACACAATACCTATATTCCATTAAAAAATATACTGCATTCCAGTATACAGCTAACTTATATACATAGGTCTAACCTACCTATGGCATGATGATATTTTGATAGAACCTAAAGTTTATCAGGAGCATGTAGTATCCCTATATGATCCTGTCGGAATTTTAAGAACAGATTATTATTTTTTATTAAAATATCGTGTGCTAACATGAAGAAGTCATTCACAACTTTTACAGCTATAAAGACTTTAGCAGTTTTATTCAGCTTAGTTTTTACTCAGCAATTATTTGCTCAATGTCCTACAATTCAATTTGTAGACTTAAGAGGAACACCAGGATTTCCTCAAACTGACGACTTAAATGTCTGCGGAGAAGCAGACACACTATCTATTCTAATGTTTACAGATGCTCCAGGCGATATTCAAGGCTTTGAGTTTACATTGAACATGGTTTCAGGTATGAGGTATGCTGGATTTGAAGAAGCTCATTATGGTGGGTGTACAAGTATATCTAATTCAGATCCAGATATAAGCAATCCTTCATTTATCGGAGGAGGCATTACCTGTGGAGATATATTCGTTGCTAATATTGGTATTACGGCTGATTGTTCAGTAGACCTTGCAAATAATGATTACCTAATTGAGATAGAATATAGCTATACCTATTTTCCACCTACAGGCGGTTTTATTAAGTGTAGTGGTGTAGAGACGCTCGAAAATGACTTCAATGGTGCAATGAAAGTTCCAGTTCTGAATATGTTTACACCACAGCCCATTGACGTGACAGTAACCTCTTTAGGAGCTCCTGCATGTCAGACGTTTACAGTCTCTCAAGATGGACTACAAGCCAGCCTTGATGAGTTTAAGTTTGCAGTTTGTGGCATAGATATAGGTTCAAGCAGCCCTATTAGTGTAAGTTCAATGACAGCTAATGGTATGGATATATTAGCAGGAGCCGTTTTTAATCCAGCTGATACGACAATCACTGCCTGCATAGACAATTCCTTTTTTGCTAATAATGGATCCCCTAATGCAAATGGAACACCAGATCAATTTGACACAGCTGAGCAGATGTCCTTTGAAGTTTGTTATGAAGTAGCTAATTGTCCATCAGGAGCAGATATACCATTCTCATATAAAGCTTGGTATGGATGCTTCGATGAGATATGTCTGCAGACTGGACAATCTTCTTTCTTAAAAGTAAGACCTACAGGATCTCAATTGCCAACTATAACGGCGTCTCTGGATAACGGAATAGAAATATGTGGCGAAGATGCTAAAGTCAGTGCAACAGTTACAAATCCAAATACAGATACCGATCAAAATGTATATACAGACATCAGTTTAGGCTTTCAAGCTTGCGGTATGGATGCATTTAACATTACAGATGTTATGATAAACGGGGTAAGTGTACCTCCTTTATTTGAGATAATTGGAGATGATATAAATATAGATCTCAGTATGAACACCGATCCTAATATTGGACTAGTGGATTATGATGGTGACGGATTTTTGGATGATCTGCCTGGAGGAGCTGCACCATTAGATATAATGGTATTCTTCTCATTGGCTTGTGGAGTAGGAGGAGATGGAGGTTGTCCTGAGATCAATTGTCCAAACGTGCAGTTTTATCTTAGCGGAAAAACCAATTGTGGAAATAATTTTCAAGGATTTCCGCCGACAGGTGGTTTCAATCTTCAATATGGACAAGAAGCTGTATCCAATCCAGGAGAGACTGTTGTAGCAGGTACGACGATGGGTTATGACTTTGGCACATACAGTAGTGATGGAGCACCTATAAATAATACTAATTCTAGTACTATCGAGGTTGAATTCTGCTACGAATTTGCACAGGAAAATATAGCTGATTGCCCGAGCGGTGGTGAGACTAAGATGGTCGCTCATTTTGGAGGTCCAGCTTTTATTATGGCGGATTTGGAGGTTGTTCCAGGAACTGTAATGATGGATGATGGTTCAGGTTACGTATCTGTGCCTGATGGTGATGTTACCTTGACACCGACGTCTGCCGCAACATCTACATTAGAGATTAATGCAGGAAATAATAATCCTACACTTTGTTATAAATATGAATTAAGACTCGATGAGTGTCATTGTGGTCCTCCTCAATATGTTGCTGTAGATCAGCAAATTGTCTCAGTTTGTTCTGATTGTACACCCGATTGCGAAATCGTTAAGGGCTGTAGATCTACTTTACTGAGAGCTGACCCTAATTGTACTCCTTGCCCTTGTATGGCACAATACGTCCCAGTTAAGACGGAACGAAAAAATTTAGGCTACGTCGATAAAGCAATGACTCAAAAAATTACACGAGAAGAACTTATTGCAGCAGGAGGAGCAGTTGATTTATCTAGATTTATGCCTGGGGATACACTTTGGCATCAAGGATATTGGGAATTATTAGACGAGGATCTACTTCATTTAGATGATCCAGCGAGATGGCTTTTTGCTTTTAGAATGCAAACATTGAGTGGCAGTACTACTAGTGGTGAGGTCCAAGCAGCTTTGCCATTAACATGGGAAGCGGGATCTATGATTCTTAATGAAATGAGAATAGAAAATCCTGATGGTACAATACACATCGTAGATATGTCTACATTACCAGCATGCGCAGTTGATCCTACTGCTGATTCGCCTTCGGTTAATTCATTTGACACACATTGGGAAACGCCTTGGGGTGATGATCCAAATACAGGTTACAATTGTACATCCACAACTTGGGAAGGTTATGATGGAAATCAGACCGTATTCGAGATGTGGAACTTTGACCGAATGGAAGAGGTCAATTCCATAAATCCAAATATTGCTGTTTTCCATACTAGAGGAACTGGCGATTGTGCCACAGAATTTATTGAAACTTATGGAATTACAGAAGGAACAAAAATACATTTCGACTTCTGTGCCCCTATGATAAAGAATCCACTCAGAGAAATGGCTAAGATTCTTGGAGAAGCGCCTCCTGAAGCAACGACAGTCAGGATAGTAGAGCAATTTAATGCAAATGGCTTTGATGAGATTGCGGGAACTAGGGCTTATGCATTTGCAGCAAGTGAAAGTGGTTGTCAGGAATCTGTGCCTTTTGAAGTTTCATGTCCAGGTGGAATAAAATCAGAAACAAATATTACAATAGATAATTGTGGAGGAACTGTTGAGCATACTTTCGTAGTAGATGCTTTTGCAGGACCACCAGGTGATGAATGGTTTACATATGAGTACAGACCACTTATCGAATTGCATGATATAGAAATGCCTGTTATTTCTCCTTTGGCATATTGTAATAGTGCAGAGATCATTCAAAATGGAAGGATCACTCCAGTTGTTGTGGATTCTACTATTAATATGTCTTGTAGTCCGGTAGCAGGATATGACGATGACCTTTGTGCTGTTGATGAAGGTACTACAGGGGCTATTGTGATGGATTTGTTCGATCAGGTAGGTGGACAGCTAGGTATCGGACTTGATAATTGTGATACTTTACGAATAGTCTATGATTATTGTATGATTTGTCCTGCACCTATTGAAGGACTTTTGGACTATGAATTAAAAGTAGATTGGTGCTATCCGGGAGGACTACCAAATCAGTGTCAGATAGATGCGGCTACATTTTATAACCCTAGAAATAATGGTGGCTCAACCACTTTGGGAGATGAAGCCAATGCAGCTGGGTTCGTCGGAGCAACATATCATAATGTTTCTTATTACGATTTATTCAATCTTGATACTATTTTCTGCAAGATTGATGATACCCAGGGGGTCGTTTTCATAGACGATCAGTCGACGCCTACGATGCCTGTGACTGCTACAAATGCAGATGGTTCTGACCTAATCGTTGCTGGATCACCAGGTACGAGTATAGAAGTCAAAGAAATAGAATTTTGTAATCCTGACCCAATGGATGCAACAGGATTCAGTGGATACGTCACTGTACCGAATGCTGTATTATTCCAAGGTGCTTGTCTCGATGCGGCGGGTTCTATGCCACTCGTTACAAGTTTAATTTCAGATGATGGTCAGACGAAAAAATATATGGTAGAATTCCCTACTGATGTTTTAGCAAGTGGGGATTGTGTAAGTGTCTTTGTAAAATCGACTTTGTTATTCTGTCCAGAACCAGGTTCAATACCTCCAGAAATCTGTACAGGAGCATCTTCAGGTTGCTCCCCTGCGGAGGTGAGAGCTGCTATTGGTGGAAGCGGGGCATGTAGTTCGTCGGAAGTTTGCTATGCTTATCTATTCGGCGAAGCAGACTTACAAACAGAGTGGTTCAGTTTTCCAGAGTGTGTGGAACTCTGTGAAGAGATAGAACTATTCGTAAGAGTAAAAAATGTAAAAGATCTTCCGCTACTAGATATAGCTCCTAACTTTACATTACCTTTTGGTATGTCAGTTGTCCCAGGTTCGTGGGAAGTGGCTTATCCTGGAGGTACAGTAGATATGATGGGTAATTTCGGAGCTTGGACTGGAGTTCCAGATCCAGATGTTGTAAGTGGTTTTGATTATGGTTGGTCAGATGATGCACTATGGAATTCTGATATAGATATGAATGGACTTCCAGGCGTTAGTGCAGCGCTTGATAGTAATAATGTTTCCTTTAGATTTTTAGTGACAACAAATTGTGATGAATTTCTTTCAGGCTCTAAGCCATCTACAGAAACACAAACTGCAGACCCATGTGGTCCAGAGCCTTTGTCTTCAGGAACAGTAGAATCTCCAGCATTAATTGTTAAAGGAGCTGACCCTGCAGACTTTGCACAAATACTTGCAGTTGCTAGTCCTTCAGAATTATACTGTGGAGGATTGATAAATCAATTTGGATTAACAGCCTTAAATGTATCTGACAAGCCGACAACCGATAGTGTTGTGACTTGTATATTGATACCTGGAGACTTTTTAGATTATACACCAGGAAGTGTCATGTTTACTAATGGTTTCGTGCCATCTTATATCACGGAGACACCGATTGGTAACGATATACAAGTGTGTGTGCATTCTCCTGCATTACCTCCAGGGGAGGCTTGGTCTTTAACCTTTGAGGCAGCTATGAGAGAGGATGCACCTTGTGGAGAAATTCCTATAGGAGCAGATATAAAAAGTGTCGTAGAATCTGTAACCTGTGTTCCAGGTCCTCCAGATGAATGTGACGTCTTTGTACAGAATAGTTTGAACCCAGTTATATTAGTAGATCTCAGGCCACCATTGGCTACGGATGCAGTCCGAGCTAGTATGGATTGCACAACAGGAAATGATCCAGTACAAGTATGCTATGAGATAGATCTCTCTAATCCAGGACCTGCTTACAATGGTAATGTAAGAGTAGGTATACATGATGATGTCACAGCTAATGGCGTATTGGAATCATTTGATACAGAATTAAATGGTATGGATCATGCAGTGAGTCTTGCTCCTGGGGAGACGACAACTGTTACTATGTGTCTGGATGTAGCTGCAATACAAGCTTGTCCAATAATTATAAAACAAACATACGAGACAGATTGTGATTGTGATTCTGAGGAGACACCTATTATGGACTTGTCCCCAGCATTTATAGCAGATCTCGAAGAGTGTGTCGTGCTTTGTCCGACACAACCATTAGAACTGGAAACTTGTGGTGGTTATGATATATCATTAGAGCCTGCAGCAGGTGGAGTTATATCCGATGATGGTATGGGTAACTTAAGCGTCGTTCTTAATGATGGCTTTGGTATACCTGGTACAGATCCTGTCAAGCTCGTAGTAACGGGTACAACAGGAGAATGTGAAATCATGGATATGGTAGAATTAAAATCTATAGGTGATTGGGTACCAACAGACAAGGTCGCTGACATTTGTGAAAATGACTGTGTGGATTTAGATTTAGAAATTCCTGCAGAATTAGAAGATGGAGCAACCATTACGTGGACACCAGCATTAGGTTTGGATGATCCGACATCTGCAACACCAGAAGCATGTGATTTGACAGCAGATCAAGTGTATAATGTTGAGATCTCATTTGGAGAGTCTTGTGTATTTAATATTGATTACACAGTAACATATAATCCTAATGGAGTCACAACGATCACTGGAGAAGAATTCTGTCTTTGCCAAGAAGCAGGCACACTAACGGGTGCAGCTGGCTTCGCTTCTTATGAGTGGTATTCTATTCAGAGTGGAGCAGAGATACTTGAGTTTATAGGAACGACGAATACATGGACTGGACCTACAGAGCCAGGTGACTACTTCCTTAAAGCTTATATAGGCGGAGCAATCTGTCCTAATATATCTAACATCGTAACATTAGAAGGAAAAGAATGTGTCGATCTTGAATTAGAAAAAACAATTACTAATATTCCGACGCCAGTAATCTTAGGGAGTCAGATCACTTATGAGATAGAAGTATGTAACATCGCTGATGAAGACTTAGGTCTTAAGTTT
>CALLAG010000285.1 GCA_938002705.1 uncultured Saprospiraceae bacterium
TATATAAGAGACTCATTGAGTACAATGACGTTAGATATTCTTCTACCTTCTCATTGCCTCTACAGGGTCGAGATTAGAGGCTATAAATGCAGGTATGATCCCAGCGATGATTCCTACGAATACACTTACGATTACTCCTAATATCGCATTATTCATAGACATAGCCATCTCAAAATCAGCAAGAATACCGATCAACATGATGACGCCGTAGGTCATGACGATACCTACAAGTCCACCTATGATACAGAGTACAACCGACTCGATAAGGAACTCCATCAAGACGATATAGTTTTTAGCACCGAGTGCTTTTTTGATACCGATGATATTAGTCCTTTCCTTAACTGAGACGAACATTATATTAGCAACACTAAACATTCCCACGATTAAGGCAAAGCCACCTATGACGATTCCTGCAAGATTTAAGACTCCAAAGAAGCCATCTACTACGTCATTTAAGGCAGTCATCTCCATCAACGAGAAGTCATTATCTTCTTTAGGCCTGATACGTCTATGAGATCTAAGAATCCCAGTCAGTTCGCTTTTCAGTTCGTCAAGTTCTACTTCTTCATGGGCTTTTATAACTAAGGATCTCCCTATGTTACTTTTCTGTCCTACATTAAGAAATCTACGGGCTGTAGTCAGCGGTAGCCAGACGACCTCATCAAAATTGATGAAATTGAACATACTCTCCCCTTCTTCTTTCAAGACTCCAACGACAGTAAATTTCTGTCCAAAGACCTTGACTTGTTTTCCGACAGGCTCAAAATTATTAAATAATTGCTGTGCCACCTTATACCCTAATATAACCTTATTACTGCCAGAATTAGATTCCAGTGCATTAAAGTATCTACCACTTTCATACTCCAGTTTTTGAATTTCTTGAAAGTCATAGGATGTCCCCATAATGAAAGCTCCAGAGACAGAACTTGATTTATAACTAATCGTCCTTCCACCTGTGAATATATTAAAGGATGCTTTGTCCGTATATTCTGACTTATCTAATATTACTTCGAGATCATTAAGAGATGGCTCAGGTCGCTTCATGTACTTCCAGTAGCTATTACTCCAGTCTTCATTCCAGGGATACTTCTCTACATAGACGACATTACTACCTATCTCGGAGAATCCTGCCATGACGTTCTTCTGAAGGGAATCTACCGCTGACTTAACAGAGATGATGCAGAAGATACCTATGGTGATGCCTATCAGAGACAAGAAGCTTCTAAGCTTATTGCCATATAGTGATTGTAGAGCCTGCCTGATACTTTCGAATATTACTTTAATCAGAGTTACCATACGTTAAAAATACATATTGAATATCATGAATTATGAAAATATTAGATGAATGAACTTTATTCATCTTCCAAACATTGTAATAAAGTCATGGCAAAAGCCTTATTACAAGGGATTTTTCTATTTTTGCCGCTCTTTAAATAAGATTTTTCAAATCAATATCATCCATGAAAACTAAATTATCAGCTTTTGATTTCACATTGCCAGAAGGCTATATTGCTCAATACCCCTCAAAAGAAAGGGACGAAGCGAAGTTGATGGTTATACATCGTGAAAGCGGTAAGATAGAACACAGACAATTCAAAGATGTATTAGAATACTTTGATGAAGATGATTGTATGATCTTCAATAACACTAAAGTATTCCCTGCCAGACTATATGGCAAGAAAGAAAAGACTGGTGCTCAGATAGAAGTCTTCTTATTAAGAGAATTAAATAAGGAAGCGAGACTCTGGGACGTCTTAGTAGATCCTGCAAGGAAAATAAGAGTAGGTAATAAGCTATACTTTGCTGACGAAGAAGGCAATGAGGTACTTGTAGCAGAAGTTGTAGACAATACTACATCGAGAGGAAGGACTATAAGGTTCTTCTACGATGGCGAGGAAGAAGAGTACAGAAAGATACTTAAGCAACTAGGTAATACACCTATCCCTAAGTATCTTAACAGAGAACCAGAGGCTATAGATACTGAAAGGTACCAGACAGTATATGCGTCTGAATTAGGCGCAGTAGCTGCACCTACTGCGGGACTACACTTCAGCAAGAGTTTGATAAAAAGATTAGAGATCAAAGGTGTCAATCTTCCGCAGGTTACACTGCACGTAGGATTAGGAACCTTTAGAGATATAGAAGTAGAAGACCTATCTAAGCATAAGATGGAGGCTGAGTACTTTCAGATCAATCAAGCCACAGCAGACGAAGTTAATAAGGCTATAAAAGGTAAAAAGAAAGTATGCTCCGTAGGGACAACATCAATGAGATCCATAGAGTCAGCTGTATCAGCTAACGGGCTTCTGAAGCCAGCAGAAGGATGGACTAATACATTTATATATCACCCTTACGAATTTAGCATTGCTAATTGTATGATCACTAACTTCCACCTCCCTAAGACGTCACTCATTATTATGGTGTCAGCTTTTGCAGGGAGAGATCTGATTATGGATGCATACAATGAGGCTATCAAGAAAAAATATAAGTTCTTTAGTTATGGTGATGCCATGTTAATCCTATAATATTTATTCTTCCGGGAATTTTTTAGAAATTATTGGAGTTATAACATTGCATAAGGATTACTTTCCTTGCAATTATTGCTCCAACGCATTGACATTCAATATTTTATGTATTGATGTTTCTTTTATTTAAAAATATTTGGACGAGTTGTTTTTTTTAATACTTTTGCGTGAAATTCGGGGATTTTATAGCCCCACTTTTTTAATGTAATTAATGGAATAATAATGTATTGGACACTAGAATTAGCACATCACTTAGAAGATGCCCCTTGGCCAGCGACACGTGACGAATTGATCGATTATGCGATAAGAACAGGAGCTCCTCTTGAGGTTATAGAGAACCTCCAAGAAATGGAAGATGAAGGTGATATGTATGATAATATGGTAGAGATATGGCCAGACTTCCCTCGTAAGGATGACTTTCTCTTCAATGAAGACGAATATTAGAAAGCTATATCTAATAGCTTATCAAGATATACCTAGAGATCTCATGATTAAATTCATGAGGTCTTTTTTCGTTTCTTAAGCCTGTTGGTATTGATTATGAATACGCCCAATATCATAACTGCAGCAGCTACCATAGACTGATATGTAATGATCTCATCCCGAAAGTAATATCCCAGAATCATAGCGATTATAGGATTGATATAAGTATTAGTAACCACTTTCTCAGTAGCCACATTCTTAAGTAGATAATTGAATGCTGTAAATGCGATGATAGAACCAAAGATGATAAGATATAGAATGGACCACATCGTCTTAGCACTTAATGATGTGATAGGCATAGCTTGCTCACCGATAAGATAACTAATAGCAAAAGTAGCTATACCACCTACAATCATCTGAATTCCAGAATTGAGAAATGGTGAAGATGGTAATGGTGCATCATTGACAAATATAGATCCAAGTCCCCAAGCTAACATAGATAGGAATATAACGAGTACACCTATCCACTGATCTTCCCCAGAGACTAAGCTATTCTGTGATACCAACAAGTACATACCTAAGATGCCTAAGAATATACCGAGAAAAGTTTGCTTCATCGGTCGACGTTTCTTGATAATCCATATAAGAAATACAATCAGAAGGGGCTCTCCAGCTATTATAAGTGCTGTCAGTCCAGTATCTAAGAAGTTAAGTGCCCATATAGCCCCACCAGTGCCTAATCCTAAGAATATTATCCCAGCTTTGCATGCATTGATAATTTCATTCTTCTTAGGCTTATCCTTAACTCCTAATATGCTGAAAACGAGTAGAATTATAATACCTGAAACAGTATACCTGTACCCACATACTCTAAATGCAGGCACCTCTTCTATGGCAAAAGAACTGAACAAATATGTCGATCCCCATATTATATACGTCGCCGCGAATGATAATACTATTAAGATCGTTTTTCTATTGCTTTCCACTCATATGATTTAAGTGCTGCAAGCTACCTAAATTTGATATTTGAAAACTTTTTTTTAAAAATTTTACAACTAAATATTCTTCAAAAATCTGACTTCAACTTTTTTTATATCTTTAGCTTTTTAATGCAGCACCCTACATAAAGCATACACATATATTACACATCCTCTACAGGTGAGCTTGATATCCATATATTGAGCGTTAATCAGCTGTAGATTCTTTTAGTGGTCTATATTTTGTACCTATTTGAATGGTGCTACTTAAGGCTTATACATGTTGATAGAAAGCTCACAGAGTGTGACATAACAAAAACTCACAGTCTAAAGTAGTAGTAATTATATTTCAATTAACATCCTATAGCTTATTGTTATATTTTCAAAGATTATAGATCACTGATCAATGCGAACTTCAGAATTAAAAAAAATCCTATACATCGAAGATAACGTTGCTGATATACGCCTGTTCGAAGAAGCGATATCTCATCAAGAATTATCTATCGATCTCAATTACGTGACTGATGGTCAGGAGATGATTGAGTACTTCGAAGAGAAGAAAGCAGGTCACTACAAGGATCTCCCTTCTCTTATAGTTACGGATCTTAATCTACCTAAGATATCAGGTCAGAAAGTTATACAAGTCATCAAGTCAGATCCAGTTTTTAAGAAAATACCCGTTGTTGTATTCACAACCTCTAACTTAGCTAACGATATAGACAAATGCTATGAATATGGAGCTAATGCTTACATGCACAAGCCACTTGACATAGATCAAGTATTTGATGTAGTAGAACTATTAGATAGATATTGGTTAAGAACCTGCCTTCTTGTCGATAATCCATTCGATAATTAATAATTATATAATAGATAATAATTCGAAATAAAGAATTTCGAGCCTCTTTTTACGTTACATATTTACTCCATTGATTTTATAATAGATTACTATTATTAGTTTTGTATCGTGATTAGAATATACATTGTATTAATAGGAATATTATTCCTCACTGACTTATCCTCTCAAGATGAGCATTTCTCTCAGTTCTATGCATTACCCATGCATATGAATCCAGCACTTAGTGGTGCATATGAGGGCACCTACAGAATGACCGCTATATACAGGGATCAATGGTCCAATAACCTCAGCAGTCCTTACAAAACATTTGCTGCAGGAGGAGACACAAGATTCAAGATGAAATTTGGTAGAGCTAGGACTGATGATCATTTTGGATTAGGTTTGTTCTTTGTAAGCGATAGAGTTCCAGAATTTCAGACTAATACTACTAAGGTATCATCCTACTTTTCATACCATAAGCGATTAGGAGATAAGAACAAATCATATATCGCTGCCGGAGCTAAGCTTGGACTCATACAGCGGAATATCAACTATGATAATATATTCTTCCAAGATCAATTTAACCAGATAGATGCATTCGATGGTATAACAGCGGAGAATCTTCCGCCTAACAACATAGGTGTCATGGATATCTCAGTTGGACTTAATTACTATATCAATATCGAAAAAACGAGCTACTATATAGGAGCAGCAGCTCATCATCTCACCCAACCTAATATCTCTTATTTTAATAGAGCACAAGGCATTAATCCTAATATAGATATAAGTGATCAGCTATCAAGAAGATTAGTTGTCCATGCCAGCATGGACCGCCAGCTAAGCTATCATGTGTCACTACAGCCACGTATCGTCTATCAGACACAATTAGAGGATAATCAGATAGACTTAGGTACTAATGTAGAATATAAATTTAGAGATAAGGATATTTCATTGATCATAGGTGCTTGGGTTACCTATCTTAGTGACCTCAATGGCTCTAATATCAATCAGTTCACTCCGCTACTTGGTATAAGGCAGGGACTATTTATTTTCGGATTTTCATATGATGTTTCTATGAGAGATACATTTCAGTCAGAATTAGGTCTTAATAGCTTTGAGTTCTCCATACGGTTCTCAGGTATCCACTCCAATGAAAACAGCATTTGCCCGACCTTTTAATAATAGTGTTGGTTCTTATGAACCAAATAGCTCACTTTCAATTATTAACTTAAGATTACGCCATCATCATAATATCCTATGAGAAGTATAATATTACCATTATTGATCCTATCGATATCTATCACATCTTGCATTACTGTCAATAATACCTACACGAAACTTCCTCCAGGCAAATGGAGAGGTATATTAAAGCTTACTGACCCTGAAGCAGTTAAGACCACATCCATTAATGAAGCGGATGCTAAAGTGATAGATTACTTTGAGCTTCCATTCAATATGGAAGTTACGTATGAAGGAGAGGAGATGCGTGTTTTTATTATAAATGGAGAAGAAAAAATCCCTATCAACAAGCTGCACTTTGAGAGAGATAGGACCTCAGCTAAAGATACCCTGCTATTAGGATTTCCAGAATTCGATACACGAATTAATGCATTCTACGAGGAGAATTTTATAGAAGGTACATGGCATGTAGATTACAAAGGTGGCTATAGTATACCCGTACTAATCCAATATGGTCAGTCTCATAGATTCATAGATCACCCTGTTGACGATACATATGATTTCAGTGGCAAATGGGATGTTACTTTCGAATTTGATAATGCTAATGATGCCTATCCTGCAGTGGGAGAATTCAAGCAAGATGGCAATAAGCTTACGGGTACCTTTCTTACTGAAACCGGAGATTATAGATACCTCGACGGTAATGCATATGGAGACAAGTTACGATTATCCGTATTCGACGGTGCACATGCATTCCTATTCTCGGGGTCTGTCAGTAAAGACACCATCTACGGAGAATTCCGTAGTGGGAAGCACTATAAAAGCAACTGGATAGCGACAAGAAATAAAGGTAATGACGTTCTTAAAAATCCCTATTCTATGACCAAAGTCGTGAATAATAAACGAGCGGAATTTTCACTTAAGAATACCAAGTCAGAAGTTGTATCTCTATCTGACGATATATATAATAATAAAATCAAGATCGTTAATATCATAGGAACTTGGTGCCCTAACTGTAAGGATGAAGTGCAATACCTCAAGGAAATCAAAAAGGATTACCCCGACGTAGAAATTATAAGTATCGCTTATGAAATGTATAAGGATGAGTCAAAAGCACTCAGTATATTAAATACTTACAAATCTACAATGGATATAGAATGGCCTCTACTATACGGAGGTTATGCTAACAAAAAAGAGACAGCGGAATCCTTAGAATTCTTAGACAAAATCTACTCTTATCCTACCCTTCTGCTAGTAGATAAGGACAATTCAATAATTGATATACATACCGGATTTAATGGTCCTGCGACTTCCAAATTCAAAACATTTGATTTGGAGTTTAGAAAAAAAATTGAAAGTAAACTTAACTAAAGACAGTCAGAGTTATATTTTTTCATCACATTAGTGTATCGATAGGCGTACTATCTATACCAATCTTATAGTATGAGAATAATAACATTAACCATTGTATGCTTAGCATTATGTATCTGCAATATAAGTGCTCAGAAGCAGATAGGCATAGGTATGACCATAGGCATGTCGAGTCATGGAGGTGATTCTGCGAGCTGGGGAAGACATGGATTAGGATTACTGCATAATACCAAAATAGCCTATGGACTCAACGCTTCCTACGACATAAATAAAAAATGGGGCTTGAGACTACAATATAGGGGCACTGAGATTCAGGGGGACGATTCTGACTTTATAGATAAGACTGAATGGTCAGAACAACTCGTCAAAAGAGATTTCATGTACAGATCACGTATTACTGAATTTGGAATATTAGTAGAGCATAAATTCTACAAACTTTTCTCTCCTATAGATATAGAATCAGAACACCCTCACCATAACAAATTCTATCCCTTTGTAACAGCAGGAATCGCCTATGCTATCGTGAGTGATGATGAGAATATGAGAGACTGGGGAGATCCGCCAGCATTCAGAGCAAGTGATGTTTTATTAGATCAATCTGAAGGTTCAGTAGGTGGCATTCAGTTTCCCGTTGGATTAGGATTTAGATATGAGCTTTCAGAGTATCTCCACACGGATCTATTTTACAACTTTAGACTTCCAGTATCTGATTATCTTGATGGTATAAGTGAGTCGGCTAATCCTGACAAAAATGATGCTTATCAGATATGTGGTATTAATATAGGCATAAGATTTGACCAAGGTGGTAACGATAGAGACAATGACGGTGTCGTTGATAGTAAAGACGAATGTCCAGACAGACCCGGCACTAAGTTATTATTTGGATGTCCAGATCAAGATAATGACGGTATTATGGATGATTATGATAATTGTCCTACTGAGGCTGGTACGGCCAAGAACTTCGGTTGTCCGGAACAAGCCAGCAATATAGATCCCAATAAATTAGATGAATAGTAGACTTAAGCTTATCAATACTCTACAGCCTATATTATATTCATACCGAATACATCTTTCATAATATTCTCCATCTGGTTCTTAATGACCTCCATAGGTTGCTGCTCTCCCAGCTCATGAGCCAGAGAGGTCACGGATAGTTCCTTTTCTCGGATCCCACATGGTATTATATGCCGGAACTTATCAAGGTCAGTATTGATATTGAGACCAAATCCGTGCATGCTTACCCATCTACTTAAATGTACACCGATAGCACATATTTTTCGAGCACCGCTAGCATCCTCTATCCATACACCAGTGTAAGCCTCCCTTCTTGATCCGACGATATTATACTGAGCTAAGAGTCTAATAATACATTCTTCTATATTTCTGACATATCTATGGACATCACGATACAGTAACTCTACATCTAATATCAGATAACCAGTCAATTGCCCTGGGCCATGATAAGTGACGTCACCACCTCTATTGACATTATATATTTCGACATTCTGCTTAATTAACGTATCCTTTGATGAGAGAAGATTATCAGCTGAAGCGCTTTTACCTAACGTAATTACGTCTTTATGCTCACAAAAGACAATATGATTTAATTTTTTCGTCTTAGATTTAGCACTTAATAGCTTCTTAGACGTTTGTACCTTATGTGTCTTTATATCATCATGCAGTAAAGACTGAAAATCCCAGATGTCCTTGTAAGTGCCACCAGATATGTCGTGCCGTTGAGTTATCAATTGAAAAAATATTTAGATTAATCTACTTCAAAGCATTATTATGCGAAAATCAATATTAAGCTTTATAATCCTTAGTTTCTTAGGAATTAGTGTATTAAATGGACAAGCATACCCAGATTTTACAATAACAGATAGCGAGGGTATCCAACACACTCTGTATGAAGATTATCTTGATCAAGGCAAGACCGTACTTATAAAGGTATTCTTTGTTAATTGTCCTCCGTGTAATGCTGTTGCTCCTGATATCCAAGAACTCTATGTACAGTGGGGAGAAGGTCAAGCTGATGTGCAGTTTATAGAATTAAGCACAAGAGCATCTGATGATAATGCTGACGTGAATGGATATAAGAATAGACACGGTCTTACATTTCCAGGAGCTGGAGGTGAGGGTGATGCAATAGATGCTCTCGGTCCATTATTATCTGGTGCATACGGACAATTCTTCGGTACACCATCATTCGCTGTTATAGCGCCTGATGGCACTGTCGATCACCCCATTGGAGGATCAGGAGCTTCAAGGCTACAAGCTATTAATGATGCCATAGAAGCTACGGGAGCTACAGGACAAACAGGGAACAACAATCCCGAGCCTTCAGAATTCATTATTACAGCTACTGATTTCTTTGATAATATGATTAATAACCCCATTGTTACATTAGAATCTCAAGATGGATCTACATCCTACCCTATAGACATCAGTAATCCTTTAACTATCAATGATTTGGCTACTGAATATCCAGAGATTACTACGCCATACCTTCGTATAGAAAAATTAGATCAAGCTAATGATAAAGTTTCAGCGATTGATTTATTTGCTATCACTAAGCATATACTAGGTAAAGAACTTATAACCAGCAACTTATTAATCTTGGCGGCAGACGCCAATGGTGATAATTCTATCACGGCATTAGATCTATTTGCATTACAAAGACTCATATTGGGCAAAGACTCAGAATTGCCTAATCAGCCATCGTATATATTCCCTAATAATGAAGTAGAACTCAATCTTATTCCTGGCCAAACTCAACAAATTAACTTCGAAGGAATCAAGACTGGAGACATTAATGGATTTTAAGAAAATCATACATTAAGACATTTTAACCAAATTTATAAGACACTTCTAATAAAAATATATACTTTTACATTATAAAAATTACTAATCTGTATTTAATTGATATACAGTTACTTAATTATTTATACTCTATATATTTCTATCCTATCCACAGTGAATGACAATCTTTTTGTGATTTAACAACTATTTCACACAACAATAAGAAGCGTTTGAGCCAACCTGAACGTATTTATGATGAAGATCTGAGCTGATCCGTTCGATTTTTGTCACATCTGTTTAATTCATATTCAATAGTCTAAATTTTAAAAATTTACAAAATGAGAATTACTTTACCCAATTTGATTGCTTTATTCGTCGCATGTTTGGTGTATACGAATGTAGTAAGTGGGAATAATCCTAACGAGGATTTTTGTTTCAATGCTGATATCCCTGAAGCTCAGGCGGATTTAGCTCTTATGTGTCTTACTGCACCAGTAATATCATGTCCTTCTACTTATCTGGGATGTCCTAACGACAATCTTGATCCAAGTTTGACTGGATTTGCTACTGCGCAGCCTGGAGATGCATCATGCCCAGCACCTATCGTAACTTATACAGATGTGATAACGACTAACACGCCATGTCTTAAGATAATACATAGAACATGGAGTGCTACATACCCTGCAGGATCAGCAAGTATAAAATTACACTCTACATGTCAGCAGACATTATACTTAGAGGATGCCGCAGCTCCTGTTATCAGTAACTGCCCCTCTGACATGTTTGTAGACTTAGCAGGTAACTGTGATGGTATCGCTACATGGAATATTCCTACGGCATCCGATGACTGTGGGATTCAGAGTTTCACAACTACACATTTTAGTGGAACTTCATTTCCTACAGGGACGACTCAAGTCACTTATACAGCAACAGATTTCTGTAATAATGTAGTGACATGCTCATTTAACGTTACAGTATCAGGATCTTGTTGTCAAGCACCTGTCGTACAATGTCCGAGTAATAGGACTTTATGCCCAGGATCCAGCACTGCTCCTTCTAATACAGGGACAGCTACTGCGACAACTAACGATCCATCATGTGGTACACCTATTATAACATTCTCTGATGCGACGACTAATGTAACAGGATGTAATGGTAACAATGTCATCATACAGCGAACGTGGACTGCTACAGACCCTAATAATACAAGTCTCTCTACATCATGTATTCAGACTATATCTACTGTTGATAATCAAAATCCATTAGTAACTAATATACCGAGCGACATTATTGTGAGTGCATCAGGCGTTAATTGCTCATCAGCAGTGACGTGGTCACCACCTATAGCTTCTGATAATTGTGGACTTGCAAGTTTTACATCTACTCATAATAGTGGTCAAGTATTCTCTCAAGGTTCTACTTTAGTTACATATACGGCTGTGGATAATTGTGGCAACCAAGCTACTGGTGCATTCCAAGTGACTGTGCAGTGTGTAGGATGTAATGCTAACCCAATCATCACATGCCCTAATAATTATGTAGGATGCCCTACGACTAATGCTCCACTACCTAACATATCTGGTGCTGCAAGTGCAACAGCAGGAAGTAATATGTGTGGTAATCCAATCGTCAGCTTTAATGATATAGTTGTATCTACAGGAGCATGTAATGCGCAGACTATACAGAGAACATGGACAGCTACAGACCCTGTGTCAGGTAACTTCTCAAGCACTTGTATCCAATTATTAACATTATCAGATACACAACCACCAGTAATAAGTAATGTACCTAACAATATTACAGTTACAGGAACTGGAACAGGATGCTCAGCTAACGCTACCTGGACTGCTCCTAACGCAACTGACAACTGTGGCGTAGCAAGTATAAGCTCTAACTTTGCAAATGGATCAGCATTCCCACAAGGTACTACGACTGTGACTTATACAGCAACAGATAACTGTGGTAATGTTACTAATGCATCATTTACAGTAACAGTTAATTGTGTTTCGCCTTGTACAGTACCACCGACAATATCTTGTCCGACAAATTATACTGCGTGCCCTACATCAGGTGTACCATCAGTAAGTATCTCTGGTAATGCGACAGTATCAGCAGGAAGCGGATCATGTTCATTTCCAACCTTAGCATTTAATGACATCGTTATATCTAATGGACCTTGTACTAACGCGAAAGTTATACAAAGAACTTTCACAGCGACTAATCCTAATAATGCGTCTCTAAATGCGTCATGTACTCAGACGATATCACTACAAGATAATCAGAATCCTAGCTTCATCAATTGTCCAAGTAGCTTAGTACTTAATGCTTCTGGTAACAACTGTACAGCTATAGCCAACTGGGGAACAGTAATGGCAACTGATAACTGTGTCACACCAGCGATAACTGCTGTCAACCAAAATGGACAATTCGTTAATAGCGGAAGCACATTCCACCAAGGTGTCAACACTGTTACATATACTGCAACTGACGGTTGTAATAATACAGCGACATGCCAGTTTACAGTAACTGTTAATTGTACACCTACTTGTACTACTGCTCCATTAATTACATGCCCTGCACCAGTATCTTCATTATGCTTAGGTTCAGATATAAGTGTAGCAGCATTAGGTAATGCAACTGCTATCGGTGGTTCTAATTGTCCATCTCCAGTAGTGACATTCTCAGATGAGATCATATCTCAGAATAATTGCAATAGAGTCATAAGAAGAACATTTACAGCATCATATACCTCAGGAAGTAACTTAACATCATCATGTACTCAGAGTATTTCTCTAAGTGATAATGTTGCTCCAGTTATTGTTAATTGTCCTTCTAATATTGTCATAAGTAATCCATCTACACCTGTATCATGGACAGCGCCTTACGCAACTGACTTATGTAGTACACCGACAATAACAAGTAATTTTACACCAGGTAGTACATTCCCAGTGGGTTCGACTACTGTAGTATACAGTGCCGTAGATGGATGTGGCAATTCTGCTTCTTGCTCATTTAACGTAATCGTTAATGTCAACAGTTCTATTACATGTCCAAGTGATATTAATGTAGCTTGTGGCAGTAATGGTGGCGCAGTCGTTGACTGGCCAGCACCTACAATCCAAGGAACTTGTTCTGATTGTAACAATGGTAATTTTATCCCGGGATTCATATATATGGGTACACTCAACGGTAATCAGTATTACTGCTCATTATCGCCAGCAACTTGGGCTAATGCAAATACCATAGCTCAAAATAACGGAGGCTATCTAGCAAGTATAAATTCTGCTGATGAGAATCAATTCTTATCTAATATGCTAACAATACAGTCAGCTTGGATAGGCTTAAACGATATAGAGAACGAAGGTCACTTCGAATGGTCAAGCGGAGAACCAGTTTCATATACTAACTGGTATCCTGGTCAACCTAATAACTACAATGGCACTCAACACTGTGTAGAGATACTTAATAATGGTCAGTGGAATGATCAATATGGTTCTTACCAGTTAGAGTTTATTATGGAGAAGCCTTGTTCTTTCGTAGAGCAGGTAGCTGGTCCAGCGCCAGGATCATTTCTCACAGGAGGTAACTATACAGTAACATACAGAATAAATGATTCTTGTGGATCTGTAGATCAATGTAGCTTTAATATAAATGTAGAGAGTGGACTGTCTATCACTTGTCCTTCTAATATTAATACATCAGCTCCAGCTAATAGTGCAGGTGTTGTCGTTAACTGGAATCAGCCACAAGTAAGCAGTTGTTGTTCTAATTGTACAAACGGAGGTGGACAAGCCATCCCTGGATTCGTATACATGGGTGCATTTAACGGTCACCATTATTATTGCTCTATAGCATCAGCAACATGGCCACAAGCCAAAGCTAACTGTGAAGCAAATGGTGGTTACTTAACTGTAATTAATGGTGCTTCTGAGAATGCATATTTAGCTAACTTATTGACACTACAATCTGCATGGATAGGATGTTCTGATACAGCATCAGAAGGTCACTTCCAGTGGGTCAACGGAGATGCATTAACATATACTAACTGGTACCCTGGTCAGCCTAATAATTATAACGGATCACAAGATTATGTAGAATTATTAAACAATGGCCAGTGGAACGATCAGTATAACCACTTTGCGTTAGAATATATCATGGAAGTACCAGGATGTCTTAATGTAACTCAGATAGCTGGCCCAGCTCCAGGATCTACACTACCTCCAGGATCTAACCATACTGTGACGTATAGAGCGACTGATGGTTGTGGCAACGTCCAGGACTGTTCATTTAATGTTAACGTAGCTTCTGTACCTGTCGGTAATGGATACTGTCCATCAGAAGGACAGAGTTCTAATAACTTCTTTATAGAGTCGATCCTTTTCGGTACGATTAATAATTACTCTGGTAATAATGGAGGATACAAAGACTTCTCTAATAATGGTTGTGCTACGGTAAGACCAAGTACGTCATACCCTCTTCAGTTAGACCCAGGATTCTCAGGAGTTGCTCCAACTAAGGTATACTGGAGAATCTGGATAGATTATAATATGGATGGAGACTTCGATGATGCATCAGAGTTCGCAGCATATGGATGTGGTAACAATACCCTCTCAGGAATGGTCACAATGCCACACACATTATGGAATGGCACTACTGTTATGAGAGTCGCTATGAAAGTAGGAGGATACCCAAGTTCTGCTTGCGAAATATTCTCACATGGAGAAGTAGAAGACTATTGTGTAGAAATTACTAATGCAGGTGATATCACAGTAAGTAATGATATAGAAAAGAGAAATGATGATGATATCAGTGCAGTGCTATTAAGTGCATTAGCAGACAGATCAGATGTAGAAATATATCCGAATCCTGTATCAGAATACTTAACGATTAACTTAAGTCAATCTGATAATGTGAACACTATACAATTATATTCTATCGATGGTAGAATGATAAATGAAATCAAAGAGAATAACGTATCTGAAAGAAATCAGATCGATGTAAGCCAATATGAAAATGGCATGTACTTAATAAGAGTTATACATAATGATGGTGAGATAAGCTCACAGAAAGTGACAATCCATCATTAATCTAATAATGAGATGAATCCAAGGCTGCACTGCAAAGTGCAGCCTTTTTTTTGTGCTCTACACTAAACTATTACTGAATTAAATTTTATATTTCACATGAATATAAATCCTTTACAATGTTTAGATATTTAATCCTACTATTGTTCTTCTCCCTTTCGTGTAAGCAAAATGACTCAGGCTTGCTATCAGAGTTAGATACCTTAAAAACGGAATTAAAGAATACTCGGTCTGAATTGTCAGAATACAAGAAAGGTCAGTCTGGTTTCATACACAGTGTTTACTTTTGGCTTGTTGATGATATCTCTGAACCTCAAAGAAAGGACTTTATAGAGAAAGGTTTAGGAAAATTAAAAGAATGCAAGCACCTAAGCTCTATATATGTAGGCCCACCTGCCGATAGCGAACCAAGAGAAGTTGTAGATGATACCTATGATTACGCTTGGATATGTCATTTCAAGGATAAGGCAGCACATGATGCTTACCAGATAGATCCAATCCATCTATCATTTGTAGAAAATTACGGTGATCTGTTTAAGGAAGTTAAGGTTTATGATAATTTGGTTTGGGACTTAAAGTAGGACCATTTCAATGAGTAGTTCCTTCTGATCTTAAGTATAGTTGTGTTCTATCCCAATAAAACATTCACCACATCTCTATACCCATATCTTTAGTGCTTGCAGTGTAGTATATTTGCAGATTCTTAAGTAGAAATACACACACAACCTATGAAAATCACCTTTTTAAGCCATATGGGCTTCTTAATTGACTTCAATGGCACAAAGTTACTCTTTGACCCATTTATAACTGGCAATCCAAAACCTGGCCCCATAAAGGCGGAAGACATCGACTCAGATTGGATTCTTGTCTCTCATGGTCATGGCGATCATGTCGCAGATGTAGAGCCCATAGCTAAGCAGAATGGTAATAAGATTATCTCTAATTATGAAATAGTCGAATGGTTCGGTAAGAAAGGTGTAGAAGGTCATCCACTTAATCATGGCGGCAAGTTCAATTTTGACTTCGGTACAGTTAAGTATGTCAATGCGATCCACACGAGTGGACTTCCAGACGGGAGCTATGGAGGTAATCCAGGTGGATTTGTCGTTTGGGATGATAAGAACTGCTTCTACTTTGCAGGTGACACAGCATTAACAAGAGATATGGAATTGATTCCGATGACGTGTCCTACATTGGATTTTGCGATACTACCTATAGGAGACAACTTCACTATGGGTTACGAAGACGCAGCAATAGCTGCAGAGATGATACAATGTGACGTCATAATAGGTGCACACTATGACACTTTCGGATACATCGAGATAGACACAAAAGCTGCAATAAAAGCATTTGCAGATAAAGGAAAGAAACTATTACTTCCAGGACTTGGAGAAACAATCGAACTATAAATATGGGTAAGATAATCACAATTGCAAATCAAAAAGGTGGTGTAGGAAAGACGACTACGGCGATTAACCTCGCAGCAGCCATAGCTATACTGGATAAGAAAGTACTACTCGTAGATGCAGATCCTCAGGCCAATGCCACTGCAGGAGTAGGCATCAACCCTGATGAACTAGAACATACTATATATGATTGCCTCATCAATAATACACCTGCTGAGAAAGCGATATACAAATCAGAAGTAGATAATCTCGACGTGCTCGGTGCAAGTATAGATCTTGTAGGAGCAGAATTAGAACTGGCCAATGTAGAAAATAGAGAATTTGTTCTCAAAAAAATATTGGCTCAAGTCAAGGATAATTATGATTATATATTCATTGACTGTCTACCGTCGTTAGGCATCATAACAGTCAACGCATTAACAGCAGCTGACAGCGTATTAGTACCTGTACAATGCGAGGTCTTCTCACTACAGGGACTCGGAAAATTAAAGAATACCATAGGACTTGTGAAGTCTACACTAAATCCTAATCTTGAAATAGAGGGTATTGTATTATCAATGTTTGATAAGCGCCTAAGATTAGCTAAGATGGTGGTGCAGCAAGTCCATGAGATGCTATCAGATAATATCTTCGATACGATCATACATAGAAACTCTAAGATAGGTGAAGCTCCAAGTGTAGGTAAGCCAGTCATCTTATATGACGTAGCAAGCAAAGGCTCAAGGAACTTCTTAAACTTAGCCAATGAATTTATCGTCAAAAATGAGCCCGAGACTATCATAGAACCACAATCTTAAGACTGATAAAAGTGTAAATCAAGATGAGTAAGAAAAAGAAAGAACAACTAGGACAAGGACTAAGAGCGTTATTAGGTAATATAGAAAAGGTAGATACATCTTCCCCAGAGGTCAAACAAGAAGTCATACAAGAACTAAGTAAAAGTGTTGCCGAAATCCCGATAGATAACATTGAACCGAATCCATTCCAACCTAGAACAGATTTTGGAGAACAAGAATTACTTGAACTGGTACAATCCATCAAGACACATGGTATCATACAACCTATAACACTGAGAAGCCTCGGCGTTAATAGCTACCAGATCATATCAGGAGAGAGACGATGGAGAGCCTCAAAGCTCGCTGGCCTCAAAGCTATCCCCGCATACATACGTATCGCTGATGATCAAGGTATGTTAGAAATGGCAATCGTAGAGAATATCCAGAGAAGCAACTTGAATGCACTAGAGGTCGCTATCTCCTACCAGAGGTTATTAGA
>CALLAG010000286.1 GCA_938002705.1 uncultured Saprospiraceae bacterium
AAAAGCTTATATCACCCGGTATCATAGTATCTGTATAAAAAAAATATAGCTCCAATGCTACATATAGAGTACTGCAAATGTCTATATTGCACATACTATATATGGACTTAACTATAACGCAATACCTTCTCCTGAGTAACAATAGAAAAGTATGACAGATATCAACAATGGTGTAATGCTTAATGCCTATCCAGACAGCATAGGTACGAACTTGAATGATATCATTGAAGTTCTGAAAATGTCAGAATTCGAAAATACATTTTCGCTTTTCTATGTACTTCCTACATTCTTTAACAGTGATCTGGATAGAGGTTTTTCTATTATAGATTATGATATCAATGAAGACTTAGTATCGATAGAAGATATCACAGCATTGAAGTCACTTAACATCATGCTCAAGTTTGACATCGTACTGAATCACTTATCGGTAGCTTCACCACAATTTAAAGATATCATCAAAAATGGAGATGATTCGATATACAAAGATTTCTTTATAGACTGGAATGCATTCTGGGAAGGTCACGGCACACTTAATGAAGAAGGTATTATTATTCCTGATAAGAGATACTTAGATAAGTTATTCATGAGGAAGTCAGGCTTGCCTATACTTAATATCTTATTTCCCGATGGCACTGAGAGGCCCTACTGGAATACTTTCTACCAGAAGATATCCTATCAAGAAATTACAGCAGATGATTTACATCTCATACCTAACCTAAGTACTGAAGATGCGCAGAAGATTTGTGATATAATTAATTCAGCTATTGCTGATAATCAAGATCTCCATAATATTGATCTAAGTAAATACACGAGTCATAAGTCTGAAATAATAAATATAGTCAATAGCCGACGCAGCTACTTAGGACAGATGGATGTCAATGCTAAGTCACCACTGGTCTGGGAATTCTACAAAGAAGTATTAGCAAAGGTCGGTAGTTATGGTTGTCAGATACTAAGATTAGATGCATTTGCTTACCTACATAAAGAAGTAGGAGAAACCAACTTCTTTAACAAACCTGGTACCTGGGACTACTTAGCTCGGATAAATAAAATTGCCCAGAAAAATAATCTCGTACTACTCCCAGAGATCCATGCAGAATATGGCTTGCATTTACATGATGAAGTCGCTAAGGAAGGCTATGCCATCTACGACTTCTTCCTACCAGGACTGACAATACATGCGATAGAGAAAGGAACGAACAAAGCACTCCTATCATGGGCTAAAGAAATTATAGAACGAGGATATCAAACTGTCAATATGCTGGGGTGCCACGACGGTATTCCAGTACTCGACCTCAAAGGCAAAGAGGTCAATGGCGTCTACAACAAGGGCTTATTAGAAGATACAGAAATAGAAGAAATGATGGACCTCATATTAGAAAGAGGTGGACGGGTCAAAAACCTATATGGCGCTGACGGCAAAAAAATAGGCTATTATCAAGTCAATGCAACCTACTTTAGTGCATTAGGAGAGAGCGATCAAAAATTACTTTTGGCGAGAGCCATACAATTATTTATGCCTGGGATACCGCAGATCTGGTACTTAGATATATTTGCAGGAGTCAATGATCATGACGCTGCAGACAGAGCAGGAGCAGGAGGACATAAAGAAATCAATAGAACTAATCTAAGCATAGAAGACGTCAAGAACGGATTAAAAAGAGACGTCGTACTCCATCAGCTCAAAATGCTAAAACTAAGAAATACATCCCAAGCATTCCAAGGAGACATGATCATCCATGAATCAACTGAAGATCATATAAGGATTAGGTGGTCAAAAGAAGAGGCATACGCCGAACTCTCAGCCAATCTAAAAACACATCGCTTTACTATCAGATATACTGAAGACGGAGAAGAGAAAAAGATGGAGGTATAATTACGCTAATACTATATGCAGACCTTCATACATTACTTCTTACATTTCGGCTTTCCACTTATTATAGCGCTTCTCTTTTTTAGAAAAGATTGGAAAAAGGTATATTTAATCCTGATAGCGACGATGTTAGTTGACTTAGATCATTTATTAGCGACACCGATTTTTCAAGCTAATAGATGTAGCATTAATTTCCATCCATTACATACTTATTATGCGATGGTTATTTACCTAAGTTTATTATTCTTTCGTAAGCCGTTTTATATAATAGGGATAGGATTATTACTGCATATGCTGACAGATTGTATCGACTGCATGATGATATACTCGGAGTGCAAAATATGTCTTAATGATTCGCCAGCGATAGGACTTATTAGAGGGCTATCTGATCTCTTAGGAATTTGACAATGTATTAAGGAAGGTTACCACATAACAATATTAAATATGAATACACTCTGTAAGATACCGATATTCCTGATTATAGCTTATTCTATCATATGCATTTCTTGTTCTGGACAAAGTAATCGTAAAGTCGAAAATAAAACAACCAAAAAGTCAGACCAAAAAGCACAAGACAGCAGCCATAAAGTGTCAACATTCTTCCCACAGATTCATACTAACTTAGACGGCATGGTAAGCGAATTCATATGGGAGATGCATGAAGATAGTAGAGGTAATTTTTGGTTTGGGACTAATCACGATTGTGTCATCCGATATGATGGGACATCTCTCAAGAAATATACAAAAGAAGATGGCATAGGAGGTAATGCAGTACGAGCTATCGAAGAAGATGCATCAGGCAATATATGGCTAGGTACATCAGAAGGATTAACGAAGTATGATGGCTCTACTTTTACTAATTACTCAACCGAAGTCGGCTTAGTAGATAATGAGATATGGGACGTGATGATAGATAGTAAAGGTATGATGTGGGTGGCTACAGTTGGTGGTGTTCACCATTTTGACGGAGAGACATTTACATTATTCGAAATTCCAAAAGCAAAAATAGATAATCCAAAATCTATGCTTTCAGATAAGCTGGTCAAGAAAGTAATCGAAGATCTGAAAGGAAACTATTGGCTTGTCATGGATGGGTATGGCATCGTCATCTATGACGGAAAGTCATTCTCACATCTTACCAAGGAAAATGGCCTCACTGATAACAATGTCGCAGATATAATGCAAGATAAGAATGGCGACATCTGGATAGGAACTTTCTATGGTGGCATGAGTCGATATGATGGTAAGCGTTATCATAATTATACTCAGGATGGCATCATAGAAGGCATAGAAACTTACAACTTAATAGAAGACAATAAAGGGAACATCTGGTTCTCAGCAGAAGGTCAAGGCGTCTTCCGTTATGATGGAAAATCATTCTCACAGTATACAGTAGATGACGGCCTTACTACCAATGGTGTCCAAAGCATCTATGAAGATAAAAAAGGACAGATCTGGTTCAGTACATGGTCTGGACTGAGCATATATGATGGTGAGATTTTATTAGATGCCTACCATATAGAACCTTGGACAAAACGTAATTGAGTGTAATTATATAATTCAGTAATTTCATAAACCGTTTCTTTATCAATCATTCATATCAGCTATAATATATTAGCTACCTTCCGTACTCAATAAGAGCAATTAATAAGATTATAACTTCCCACTTAAACTAAGTAAAGGAGAAAACGACATGCTGACTAACATCCCAAGAACGATAATAACACTCCTTATCACTACCCTACTATTAGGCTATAACACATCTGCTCAGCGTACGATTGATGTAGGTAACACAACTCTTACGGAAAGAGAAGTTGCAGTCAATCTGGATGTGCCATGGGAGATGCTATGGGGTAACGACAACTACATATGGGCAACAGAGAGAGGAGGTCGAGTTATTAGAATAAATCCTAACAGCGGTAATACCTCTGTCATCTTAGACATCAGCGACAAGGTCTATACTGGAGGTGAACCTGGATTATTGGGCATGGCTTTTCATCCGAGATTTGAAGATGTCCCTCTTGTATATCTTGTATATTGCCAGGGAGCCTTTAATGACACTAACGTAAAGCTAGTAAGTTACGAATGGACAGGACAAAATCTCAAGAACGAGACACTACTACTCAATGCTCAGACTAATAGATTTGTATTCTTTCACTATGGCTCCAGATTATTAATATCTAATGATGAGAAAATCTTTATGACGATAGGCGAAGGAGGTAATGATCTCGTGGCACAAAATAAAAATGAGCTATTCGGAAAGTTACTTAGGATTAATCTTGACGGAAGTATACCGGATGATAATCCTATCCCAGATAGTTACATCTATTCTTATGGTCATAGAAACGCTCAAGGCTTAGCATTTCATCCCGATGGTAGAATCTACTCTACAGAACATGGTAATGATATAGCTGATGAAATCAACATCATTCTACCCAACAGAAATTATGGCTGGCCACAAGTGGAAGGTGCTTGCAATACACCAGCTGAGATAGATTTCTGTACTCAAGAGAATGTAGTAGAACCTATTACAGAATGGACACCCTGCATAGCGATAAGTGACATCAAGTTCTACACCCATGAAGCTATACCAGAATGGCAAGGGAAATTACTCATGGCTGCACTCGGTGGATTCTCCGGATCAGCACCTCGCCTATCAGCAATAGAACTATCAGATGATGGAAGCACTTTTGTCAGTGAAGAATTATATTTCACAGATTACGGGAGAATAAGAGATGTATGTATCAATCCTAATAATGGTGCCATCTATCTCGCAACTAATGGACAGTCCTATCCTGGCGAGGGACCAAATAGAATAATAGAATACCGTAACCTCAGCTACGGTGGCACCTCGGTAGAAGATAACAACAACAGTAATCAGTATCTAAAAATAACACCTAATCTTATCAGCTCCTCGACTAACTGTATAATAGAATGCTCTGATAGTTTTGTAGATGCTACACTTACACTCTATTCTTATAATGGTAATATAGTCAAGACAGTAGCTATCCATTCTACTCAACAGCAAGTAGACTTAAGCGACCTTCCGAGTGGCAATTATTTCTATACTGCCAGTAATAAAAAAGGGACGATCTCACAGACTATCGTAGTACAGTAATAATTAATCTAAGTATCAGGATATACTATCAATATTAGACAGCTAACTGAAGCCTATATGAGTAGC
>CALLAG010000287.1 GCA_938002705.1 uncultured Saprospiraceae bacterium
AAGATTATTGAAATCGGTTTAGATAAAAAACTTGAATTACAAGTGAGCTAAGCGATTGCTTGTTTACTTCAACTATATGATCCTCCCTATATGCCCATAACAAAGCAGCATCTCTCCACAATACTATCAGATTACAAAACAGACTTCCCAGAAGAGATTATTTTCTTGGATCAGATATCAGCGTTCGTTAGTAGAGTAGATTATCCATGCAGTAGAGAAACACTGGAAGGACATATAACGGCATCAGCGTGGATACTAAGCAATGACAAAAGTGCTGCTCTCCTTATTCTTCATAATAAACTGAATCGATGGTTCCAACCTGGAGGCCATATAGAAGATACCGACTCGTCAGTCCTTGCTGCTTGTAAGAGAGAAGCGATAGAGGAGACTGGATTGAAAGATATCGAAGTTCTCTCGCCGCAGATATTTGACATAGATATACATACTATCCCTGAGAGAAAAGGAATTCCAGAGCACTTGCATTATGATATCAGGTATGCATTTATAGCTCATTCTGAAGACCTTACTTTAGACATGACAGAAGTCAATGGCGCTAAGTGGGTGAAGATTGAAAGATGTGTAGATGATTCTTCCAAGTATGGCTCGATAGTTAGGATGGCACAGAAGACATTGAGCTTGTAATTAAAGGCTTATTCTTGACAGTATTTATATAACTAATATTTCCATAACTTGTTTCTTTATTTGGAAACTTATATATTTAGTGACATTATGGAAGACAGGTTCAAATTTATTGCATTACAAGAAGCTAAGGACTTCTTAGATGGATTAGATAAGAAGACTCGTAAGAAAGTAATGTATAATATTTGGAAGTCCAAAACTATTAATGACAAAGAACTACTGAAGCCTTTACATGATGGGATATGGGAGTTTAGGACATTATTCAATCAAAAGTATATTCGATTATTCGCTTTCTGGGATAAGGGTGATAAAAAAGATACATTGATAATAGGTACTTACGGAATTTATAAAACAACGAGTAAAGAATTAAAATCAGATATTGAACGAGCGAAAAGAATTCGTACAAATTATTTTGAATTAAAAAACAGTTAGCAGATGAAAACATATTCTTTAGAAGAACTCACAGATGAATATATTGGCGTAAAAGGAACGGCAGAAAGAGATGATTTCGATGGTGAACTTAAAGCTGAATTAATCGGGCATGCTATCAAGCAGGCTAGGAAGAAAAGAAAGCTGACCCAGTCACAACTTGGCAAATTAGTTGGAGTTCAAAAGGCTCAAATATCTAAGCTAGAAAATAGTATATCTGATGCACGTCTTGAGACAATCTTAAAAGTATTTAGGGCTCTTAATGCAAAGATTAATTTTCAAGTAGAATTATTAGATGAGCAAATGACCTTAGCTTAATATTAATAGGTACGCCTAATTAGTGTTAACCATTTATAATTAACCATCAATAATTAACAATCAACAATTAAAAAAACCTACCAAGAACTACCACCTCCTCCAAATCCACCGCCAGCGCCGCCACCACTAAATCCACCACCGCTACCAGTACCAGTAGTAGCAGCTGGAGCACTTGTGAAAACGCTTGTAATCTCAGGTATATCAAAGTCCTTAGAGAAGTCACTGAAAGAGGGGCTTGCATTGCCATATTGAGTACCGTAATATCCATACCAGTATGGAGCATTGATGTTATAGGTATTCATTTTTTTGAGCCATGTCTTATCTATACCTAAGGCTATGGCATAAGGATAGATGTGCTCAAAATATTTAGGATGTTCGTCCAGTAATCGTTGGGTAGTCTCTTGAGGACTGTTCTCTAAGAACTGCTTGAAGCCTTTGAGATGATTATGTACTCTGATGCCGAGGTCTGATTTTTTAGGTTCCTTAGCATACATGACAAAAGTTGCTATCGATAATATAAATAAGCCAACCGCTGTAATCACGAGCTGGAATGCAAGGGCAACAAAAAATGCAGAAGCAAATAATATTATCCCAATAGCTAACCACCAATAGCTTTTGAATATGCTAAGATAGTCTTCGTCATAAAGATTTTTTTCGAGAAGTTCTTTGTGTAGTAACCCTTTGGCCTTATGCAGATGCATGTACATCTTTTCTTTGAGTTCTGATAGGATGATAGTATCATCTGACAGGAACAGATTATCGAATATCAATCGCTGATACTCAGGTGCATCGCGATCGAGTTCCATCAGTTTATTGAAGTATAATTCGTCGTCACCTTTCAATATTTTGATGTAGCCTTTCTCTGCCCAGTAGGGGAGTAGTGCTATGACATCTTCCGTATTGACTTTGTTATCGTAATAGGCGCCTACCATGGCAGGAGAAAATTCTGATGGCGGAAAGTGTTCTTCTTGGATGCTTGCACCTGTGTGGATATTGGTCGTATTCTGTCGAGATTTCTTAAAGAAATTTATTAAAAGAAATAGCAGACCAAGCGGGAGGAACCAGAGTTTGTCTTTCTTGTAGAATGGTACAGGTGCTGGTGGTCTATCGATATATGATACTGGTAACTTGATAGCAATAGTTACATTCTCTTGTGGCTCTATAGGTAGGAGTGATCTTCCTATAAATTTATTGCCCACTCGCTTGAGACTAACATGTTTTTGCATCTCGCCTCTGTCGCCTGTCATGATAAGGTAATCATCATCTGATAGGTCTACGTAGTCAGGTAGTGTAACTGTGTAGGAGAGATTCTCTACGGCTGTGTCCCAGTCAGATATCAAGTTGTACTGGAATGCAGTATGATCATCAGCGAATAACATAGCATTATATACTCTATAGGAAATATCATAACTGTGGGTGCCAGTGATGTATGTGCTTTTGTTACCTATTCTGATGATCCTATCATCGCCCTCGTTGATGAGTTTATACTCATAATCTTTCACATTTACATTGGAGAGTTTTATTCTTTGAGTCTGGCCATCTACTTTTATTTTTTTAGGAATATTTCTCATGATACCCCTTCTCTTCTCAGAGAAAGTGACAGTGATCACTTCGTGGACATCAAAGTAGCCATCCTTAGATAACTCAACTTGTACGTCGTAATCATTGATGATATATCCCTGAGACCAGATTACTGATGAGCTGCATAGGAATATAATGAGTAGAGTAGATAGGTATTTCATTGTTTCGTTGTTGGTCCAATTTTACAACAAATACTGCAGTTATATTAGTTTCGATGGTGTATAAAGCCTGTCGATTATAATGTATAATTGGTAGAACATACCAAAAACTGTCGGTGGATGACACGGTAATGGAGGCTATTCTGTTATTTTCAGTCTATATTTGGAATGTTATAAGTTACTTACAATAGATATAAACAATACTATGAAAAATATTCTCTTATTCATTTTTTGCTTAACGACATTTTTTCTGCAGTCACAAGTGCTGACGATTAGTCCTGATAAGCTTACTGTAGGTCAGTCTTTTGCGATAAGCTATGATGCTACTAATGGAGCATTGGATGGCCTATCTGCTCAAGCAGTCGTCTATGAATTGTCATTAGGCAATGATCCTGTAGCTCATGATGTGCAACTGACAATGAGCGGCACTATGCTGAATGGCTCATATACACCGAGTAAGGATGCAGATGCTATCATGATAAAAATAACCAATGAAGATGAGACTATAGTAGATGCCAATGATAAGAAAGGCTATGTCTATCTACTCCACAAGAGTGGTAAGGTAATCAAAGGATCTAATGCTGCAGTAGCTGAGGCGATTACCTTACATCGACGTAAGATCATTGTAGAAGAGCAGTTAGATCAGGCAGAATCCTATCTCGCTGATGAGAATAGAATAAATCCTACGATAAGCAGTAATGCTAATTACATGATGGTCAAAGCACTGATAGCAAGATCTTCTGATGATGAGGAAGCTCAGACTCCTATCATGACTTACGTCAATGAAGTGAGAGCTAAAAACAACGCCACAGAAAAAGAACTGACCGATGCAGCTCAGGTAGCTTTCTATGTCGGTGACAGAGGTATGTATGAAGAAGTAAGACAACAAATAGCAACAGCATTTCCGAAAGGAAAAACAGCTATGAGTATGAAGGTAGATGCATTTAATAAGATGAATGACTTGGCGCAAAGAGAGGCTGCTTATGTTGAGTTTGAAAAATTATCATCTGGTCATTCTGAGTACGAAAAAGACTTAGACTTCATGGCAAGTTCTATAGCAGCTAAGTATGGCGAGCAGAATAATGAAGCTCAGATGAAAAAGTATGCCGCAAAAATAAAAGGCCCTACAACTAAAGCGAGTCTATATAATAATATAGCGTGGACATTATCAGGTGAGAGCATGGATGCCGAACCTATCAATGCTAAGCTTGCAGAAGAGTTATCAAAGGAGAGCCTACGGTTAGTGGCAGAAGAAAAAGTAGCGATGACACTTAAGCCAGTCTTCCAGTCCAAAGCTCGTTATGCTAACAATATGAAATTTAACTATGCCATGTATTCTGATACCTATGCATTACTAGCACATCATCTTGGTCAGAAAGCAGATGCCTATAAGTATCAGGCTATAGCTGTAGAAGCGTATGATTATCGAGACGGAGATATGAATACGAGGTATGCCGCTTTCATGGAAAATGAAAAAGGTGGACAAGCAGTCATGCCTTTCCTTGAGAAGATGATCGTAGAAGGTAGTGCAGGTTCTGCTATGAAAACTCAGTATGAGAGAATATTCAAAGCTGATATGAATATGGATATGGCTTATGATAAAGTGGTTATGCTATTAGAGAAAGAAGCAAAAGCAAAGCAAATAGAAAAAATCAAAGAAGAACTATTCGTCGAGGCGCCAAAGGCTTTTTCTTTATTGAATCTGGAAGGTGAGGAGGTATCACTGGAAAGTATGAAAGGCAAAGTTGTCATAGTAGATTTCTGGGCGACATGGTGTGGTCCATGTAAGGCCTCATTCCCAGGTATGCAGAAAGCGGTAGACAAGTATGCTGATAATCCTCTAGTGGAATTTCTATTCGTAGATACATGGGAAACAGCAAAAGACAAAGAAGCTAATGCTCAGAAGTTCTTAGAGTCCAAAGGCTACAGATTTAATGTACTAATGGATAACGATAATGCGATGGTACAGAGTTTTGGTATCAAAGGTATACCGACTAAGTACATACTGGATCAGTCAGGTCAGCTAAGATATAAGGGTGTAGGATATGATGGTAATGATGCTAAGTTAGTAGATGAGCTGTCTATCGTCATAGAGATGCTACTTGGTGAGAATGATAGAGTGTCTGTGGAGCCGTAGTATCCATAAGTTTAAGTAGAATATAAATAATAATCCAATGCCCATAAAAACCTGGCAAAAATACACCATCTCAATCCTGCCTCTACTTATCGTAGGAGCTATACTGTTCTACTTCAGTGAGATAGTAGGATATATAATACTCGGATGGGTGGTGTCTATGATAGGTGCACCATTGAATCGTTTTTTTAATAAGTTTCTAAATGATGGCTTATCAGCTGGTCTGACCCTTTTTGTATTCGGTATTCTCCTGTTGCTGATGTTGAGAATATTCATACCACCATTAGTATCTCAAGCCAAGAACTTAGCAGGTATCGATTATAATAAGGTGATAGATGGCTTACAAGAACCCTTAGCTGATGTCAAGCAATGGTTCAGTGACAAAGGTATTCTGCATATCGATGATATCAACCATATAAGTAATATAGAAGAAGATGTGAGTTCTGACTACTATACACAATTAGTCAACGTAGACTCCATTCTACATGTCAATAATCTTGGAGATACGATCAGCACACAGCAGATTAACCTGTTGATACATTTTGATAATCCAGATAAGCTTAATGGGAGTACGGCAGATGAAGGAACCTACTTTGAGGGCTTACGGAGTAATATTTTTGAGATGTTTAATCCATCACAGATATCTAAGTTACTGAGTTCTTTAGTGGGCTTTTTTGGAGGATTTGTGATTACGATTTTGTCGGTATTTTTTATTGCTTTCTTTTTCTTAAAAGAACATGGACTCTTCACTAAGATGGTTGCCTTCCTTGTACCTAATAATCAAGAGAGCCAAGTTTCTCATGCTATAAGTGAGTCTACGACATTGCTTATAAGATATTTTGTTGGTTTGACGATTCAGGTTATTGTGATAACTGTAGTGGCGTCTATAGTCCTCAAGTTATTTGGATATAAGAGTGCTATGCTGATAGCTTTTTGTTTTGCCATCTTTAATTTGATACCATACATAGGACCTCTATTGGGTAATTTCTTTGGCGTCTTGATCGTCTTGTCGTCTAATATTAATGTAGAGTCTTCAGGTATGCCTATAGATTTCTATAATGTCTTACTGCCAGATATGATTAAGTTGATTATAATATTAGGTGTCTTGCAGCTTATAGATAACTTCTTATTACAGCCTAATATATTCTCTAAGAGTGTCAAGGCTCACCCGCTTGAGATATTCATTGTCGTACTGATGGGTGCTAAGATAGGAGGTGTAGGCGGTATGGTATTAGCCATTCCAGCCTATACGGTATTACGCGTGTTACTGAAGGTTTTCTTTAGTGAGTTTGATGTCGTTAAGAGACTTACTTCTGACTTGTAAAGATAAAGTTCTTCAATAGACCGTTTGGGTCTACTTAGTACTGTCTTAGAAAGTATGACCACTCTGTGGTCAAGAAAATCTGTTCCGTTTGTCTGTCTAAAGTAGTGAGACCACTCTGTGGTCTTAGATGATAAGTATCGTTATGTTATACTATGAATCGAATTGTGAATTGAAGATATATATGTTCTCAAAAATCATATGATTGTCATGAATGCCTTGATTTAATTGACCTTAGAAAGGTCATACTATTTTAGACAATACACCCTACAACGAAAATGTGACCTCAGAGAGGTCACAATATGTTGCAGTATAATTTTATAATATCTTGAAGTTTACTTTTTTGAATTTACGACAAGTAAAAATCTTAATCTTGCTTAGCAAATACTTCCTTAAGAAGTGATGTCGTACGTTGTGATACATCTGTTCTGATGCCTTGCTCTTTAGCTTCGATAAGGTCAAATAATCCGAATAGAGCTTTGGTGTTAATATGATCTGATAGATCAGGATTTACTTTAGAGATGAATGGGATCTTGTTGTATGCATTAACAGCATCTCTCCATAAGTCTAATGCCCCAAAAGAATTCAATGAATTATCAAGTACTGGCTTAAACTCTCCATAGAGACTATTATAAGTTCTTGTATGCAAGTACTGCGTAGCAGCATTCTTATCTCCCATTAATATATTCATCGCATCATCGAAGGTTATGCTTCTTACAGCATCTAAGAATATTGGCCCTGCTTTCTTAGCAGCATCTTCTGCGGCATAATTTATTTTTTTGACGAGTTCTTCTTCGAGATTACTGAAGCCAGGTACAATCTTTAATTTATTAATGACAGTATTCGCCTCATCAGGTAATAATATCTTGTAAGAGGACTTATAGAATCCGTCTTTAGCTGATAAGAAATCTACACTATTGTCTACACCAAACTCCAGTGCTTCTTTGAGTCCATTAGCCACATCAAGATTAGAGAGTGCTCCAGAAGAGTTGACTGCATCCAGGACTGATTGTAAGTCTTTGGGATCACAAGAAACAAGACCCAAAACAAGAAATAAATAAATAAATGCCTTTTTCATTAATAGTATTTTAATCGAATAATAGTATAAAATTAGTAATATCTGAACGAGATGCTCATACAGTTAAGACTTATGGTTTTCTTAAAGTCTCACATTGCATTAATAGTATTGGGGTATTTAGTAATAATTTAAGATAATAGACTGACTATTATCCTTCTCAGGACATAACTTTGTGACATCTTAATATTATAACAGCTAATATGCACACTTATGAGAAAGATACTTATAGTTACAATCACATTCCTCTTGCATTTCAGTCTACATAGTCAGTCTAAGACAGTAAGCAATGCAACAAAATTAATGAATGCCTACTGGGCAGAGCCCAGTATTGAGAATTACTCTAAGGCAGAAGCGGCCATATCTGAGATATGGGAAAGCGATAATGCTTCTACTGATGCCAGTTCGTTATTTCTCAAGAGTCAGATATTGACGGCACAATTGACTAACGAAGAAGTAGAGAAGCCTGATGATTATGAGGTGTTTCTTGATGACATTGTAGACACTTACAGTACTTCTCTGATATATGATAAGAATAATAAGAATCGTTATAATATTCTCAAGAATCTATTTGCTGTCAAAGATGCACTCACCACTCTCGGCTCTGCGAATTACCTAGAGAAAGACTACGAACGAGCATACAAGTATTATGATGCGGCATCACGTATGAATGAGGTAGAGATAAAGTTTCCGAGAATAGCGAGACCGGACACCTCTACCATATATTCTACAGCCGTGATGGCAAGTCTGGCTGGCAAGGATGAGTTAGCTATCAAGTATTTTGAGCAGGTAGTAGAATTACAATACTATCGTCAAGATGCCTATGACCAACTTATAGCTCTGTACAAGAAAAATAAGTATCCCGTCAAAGCCAAAAAGATGGAGATAAGGAAGAACCAAGCTTTCCCTCCTGAGCAAAACGATTAATATCAGAATCAGCAGATTCAATATGAAAATAGAAGATCCTCAGCAGATAGATAATTACTATAAGGCACTTGTGGATAAGGATCCTCATTACTTGGGAGAATTCTATGCCGCTGTGAAGACGACATCTATATTTTGTCTTCCTACTTGTCGTGCAAGAAAGCCCAAGTTTGAGAATGTAGAGTACTATACGTCTTCTGAAGAGGCAATTGCCCAAGGTTACAGAGCTTGTAAGAGATGCCATCCATTAGAATACCAATCTTGAGGTGCCTATCATAGATTAATATTCTATTATCATCAATTCAGATTGAATAAGATATTGTTTATATTGTAATTATAGTATCTTCATATTATAAAAATACATCATACGTAAATGGAAAAATTTAGCTTAACTTCAGAGATCGCTGTAGAATGGCGTGATATAGATGCTGCACATCATGTCAATAATGTGGTATACCTACAGTGGGTAGAATCAGCAAGAGTTGCTTTTTTTCTATCTCTGAACAATGGCGTCTTAGTGACTCAAGATAACATCAGCCCTATAGTTGCATGGCAAGATTGTAAGTATATAAGACCTGTAGGATTTCCTGATACAGTGATTGTAGGAGTTAAGAAAATGGAGATATTAGATGATAGGTTAGTTATAGAGACTAAGATATTCAGCAAAAATGATAACAGACTTGTAGCCATATCTAAGCAGCACATTGTACCATATAATACGAAGACGAAACAGAAAGCGGCCTTGCCACTGAATTGGATTTATAACGAACAATAACTAAGAAAATATTTTCCTATGAGGTTTTTGATTTTTATAGTATTAATATTTTCTACCTATTCAGTCATTGGTCAGCATTGTACTACTGACCAAGCCCATATCTCCAAGTTAGAAAGTGATCCACACTTCGAGGAAAACCGTAAGCGGATCAAAAGTGCATTATCTACAGCTCCATATAAAGAAGAGCGGGGTGACACGATAATTATACCAGTTGTTTTTCATATCTATCACAACGGCGATCCTCTGGGCGTACAAGAAAATATCACAGATGAGCTCGTCCAAGCTCAGATAGAACAAGTTAATAGAGACTTCCGTCGCAATAATAGTGATAGTAATATGACTCCAGCAGCTTTTATGCCTTTAGCTGCGGACACAGAGATAGAGTTTTGTCTGGCGACAATAGACCCTAATGGAGAAGAGACGACAGGCATACTCAGAAACCATATCAACACATTGCCAGATGTAGACGAGAGTGATTGCTGGACTACAGATTATATCGATAATAATTTTGTAAGACCTTCTATCTGGAATCGCGATGATTATCTTAATATCTATTCTATATTAAGTATAGATGATTTCAGTAATGGCAACTGCGATTTTTTTGCATCATTAGGTTATGCTCAGTTCCCAGGAGGAGATGCGAGTACTGATGCCGTTGTGCTATCATTCTATACGGTAGGATCAGTTACGATGCCTAATCCATTGCAGCCACAGTTCTTAGGTAGGACAGCGACACACGAGATAGGCCACTGGTTAGATCTCGAGCATCCATGGGGGAGTAGTCCTGGAAGTTGTAGTCTTGATGATGATATTGCGGATACACCCACACAGTTAGGTGCTGTTTTTGATTGTCCTACATTTCCAGAATATGATAATTGTACCACTACTGGTGATGGGCTTATGTATAATAACTACATGCAGTACACTAATGATGACTGTATGAATATGTTCAGTATAGGTCAGCGAGATCGTATGCGTAATCTCATTAACGTAGGGAGACCTACATTACTAGAATCTCTGTGTGAAGCCGAAATCCTGTCTATAGAGTCTATAATAGGGATGAATGCCACAGTAGTTGATACTGATATTAGCATTGATTGGACTATGGATTATTCTTCTGATATTAGTCACTTACAATTAGAACATGGGACATCTTTAGATGACTTATCTGCCATCTCTTATGTAGAATTAGATGATGTTAGAACATCATATTCTCACATACATGATAATCCAGAATCTGGTATACACTACTATAGAATTAAGATCTATTATACCAATGGTACGACATCAGATACAGATGTAGTATCTGTAGTGCTCCATAAGAAGGATCTATATATTGCCATTAATCCAGTGTCAGATGTATTGAGACTTATATCATCGATAGATTATGATATCCTTACTTATAGAATATTAAATATAAGTGGGCAAGAGATGGTAAGCGGGCAAGACATAGATGTATTAGAGATAGATGTATCATCATATAACTCCGGCGTCTATTATTTACTAATCACTACTAATCAAGGTCCCCACATATTTAAATGGATCAAATTATAAAAGATAATTTTTCTATTAGACTTATAGAGCGTAGAGATAATGCTCAAGTCAAAAATCTTATAATCGATGTCATGACAAGCTTCGGTTGTGTAGGAGAAGGGTACTCTAGTTCTGATGCGGAGTTAGAAGATATGTATGCAGCTTACGCCGAAGATAGGTCTGAGTTTTATGTCGTCGTAGATGAGTATGACAAAGTCTATGGTTGTGGTGGAATAGCGGCCTTATCAGGTAGCACGGACGACACTTGCGAGCTGAGGAAAATGTATTTCTATACATCTATAAGAGGCTTAGGCCTCGGAAGCCAATTAATGGCACTACTTCTATCTCAAGCTCAATCTCATGGATATACGAAATGCTACTTAGAAACGGTAGCTAATATGAAACAAGCACGTGTTTTATATGAAAAATTTGGATTCGAACCTATTCATTCAAATATAGGAGCTACAGGCCACTCTGGATGCGACAATTATATGATTAAAAATATAAGTATCAGGTAATCAATTGTTTATCACTTACATTTAGGTAATTTCTGAGCTTATCCAATGAGAGATAAGTAACTTTTCTGATTATTATTTAAAACTATTCTTGATATAGATGCAGCGTACTGGTATACAGATGCATATTCTATATGTAAATCAAAATGATTATGCATTTATACAAAATATTATTTCTTCTTATGATCGTGACATTATCGTCATGTAGAAAAGATGAGATATTCGAACCAATAGATTCGGAGATTGAGATACCGTCTCCAGAAAACGTAGATGATAATCTCATCAATGGTACCATCAATGATGATGCATTCAGACCATTGTCGGATGTTACAGTACAGCTGTATGATAGTAACATATTGATAGAAGAGACACAGACTACTAGTGATGGGTCGTTTTATTTCATCGTGGATGAGATTAAGGATTATATCTTATATGTAGAATCTCCACTTTACGAGAATCTAATAACATCTGTAAATCCCTCTAATGATAACAATGATATTAAAATTAACCTTCAGCCTAATATTGGATCAGTCAGTACATGGGATATAGATAGTTATGATTGGATCTCAATAGAGGGCAAAGTATTTAATGATGACGGTTCTCCATCTGTTAATACGACTATATTGTTTGCAGATTTTCCTGGAGAATTTTTTAATTATACTACAACTAATACGGCGGGTTACTATAAGTCCACGATACCGGCAGATGTTTATATCTTATTATATATAGAACAGGCGTGTAGTACAGGTAGCGAAAACGAATTTATATTCTCCGATAGGGATGTCTTGATGGACGATGTTATACTTAATAACCAGTTAGCTGCTGTAGTCTTGTCAGGATTTGTAAGGGATTGTAATAATGATCCTATCACTTCAGGTGAAATTACTTTTTATGATGACTCATACTTTTTAGGAGAATCCCTTCTAAGTAATGTCTTACAAGTTGCGCCTATTGTAGACGGTGCTTTTTCTACAGAAATCTATAATGTATGCGATTCTCCTATTCATTTTGAAGCCATAGACATTATGAGTTTGGAGTCAATATATGGAGAGATAAATCAGATAGATAGCTCTGTAATTTTAGAAGAATTAGTAATCTGTAATGCATCTAATTCTGATGGTTTTATTACTGTAGAAATTAATAGTGAAATGTATTCATTAGAGGATTATTTTGCTTTTCAAAATGAAAATTTTATTAATGTATATGGATTTAATATAAGTGATTTTATAAAGTTTGATTTCGATGCTGATATGGTAGAGGCTGTCTATCCTTTGGAGCAGCTTGTGATGCATTTAGGAGATGAAGTCTATCATAGTTCAGGCTTAAGTTTAGATGTGACGATAACGGAATACCCTCAGAGTAATCAAGGTAATATTGTAGGTCATATAGAGGGCCAAATTAGAAACACTAATATGCAATTAGTATCATTCGCATTACAATTTGATATACCACTTTTTTAAAAAGCCCACAACCGATATTTTTTTTGGAGATCAATAAGCTCATATTACGATGTATAAAGCAGGATAGAAATAGCCAGAAGGAATTCTATATGCTCACTTCAGATAGACTGATGAATGTGAGTAGGAGATATACTAATAGTGTAGAAGATGCTAAAGATGTCCTTCAGAATGCTTACGTCAAGATCTTCATAAATCTAAAAAATTGTGACCTTAAGAACGGTAATATAGACGGATGGTTATCGCGTATTGTAGTCAATGAAGCACTCCAGCTATACCGTAAGAAAAAGAAAGATAATAATCGAGATATACTCTATCAGAAAGGTCTCGAAGAAATGAGTGCACCAGAGATAATTGCAAGATTAAATGCCGAAGATATACTAAAACTAATGAAAAGATTACCCGAAGGATATAGAATGATATTTAATATGAGTGTGGTAGAAGGTTTTTCTCATAAGGAAATAAGCGAACAGCTAGGGATAGGAGAAAGCACATCACGATCGCAACTCTCAAGAGCTAAAGAATTATTAAGAGATATAATTAATGATCAAAAAAAAGCTGAATTATGCTAAACGATAATTTAGATAAATACATAAAAGAGAACCTCGAGAATGCCCGATTAGACTGGGATAAGGAGAGTATGTGGGATGACATAGAAAGTCAATTACCGATACAGGAAAAAGATAGAAAATGGTTTTTTATCTTATTAGGATTGCTTTTTTTGGTGATATCTGGAGCAGGAGGATATTTGTTACTTAATAATCTATCTGTAACTGACGATATCAACTTACAAGAACAAGCATACGAGAGTACTGCCACCACTGAGGTATTAATGTCTTCTCAAGATCAGAACGTATCACCGACTATTACTAAAGAAGAGGTGGTCCAAATTATAGAAGAAGAATCTGAAAATACAAGTGAGATAGAAGAGGACTTACTTAATACTAATACAGAAGCTAAAGAAGTAAGCACTACAACAGCAATACCGACAATAATAAATCGAGACGAGAATATCGGTTCTGTATCAATTAGAAATAAAATTACTAAGTCAAATTCTATAAATAATACGAGTAATATATCTGATAATGTAGATAACAAGAATCAGCCTGACATAATATCACAAAAGCAAATTGTTAATGCTCAGATAGCGTCACTTCGATTACTATATGGATCTGGATTAGGTGTAGTCAGAATATCTGAAAGAAAGATTCCATATATAGCTAACACCACCAAAGTATTAATACCTCAAGTTAATACAAATAATGGTTGGCAATTAGGTATTTATTCTGGGATAGGTATGACGAATAGACACTTGGAGTCTCAGAATAATGAATCATTATTAGAATTACGAGAACAAAATGAGTCTACATTAGAAGTGCTAACCACTGGACTGAAGATAAGAAAGACGATAGCTGACCGGTTCTTCATAGATGCAGGAATCGAGTATCAGAGAATAAACGAAAAATTGGACTACACAGAAGAAGAGATTATAACAATATCAACAGAAACGGATTCTGCTTATGTTGCTAATGTAGGTACTGGATCACAGCAGTACTTTAGTGGTAGGATTGATGCCACTTTCACAAGATCACAGAGATCTATAAGGTATAATGCACATCATAATCTTAATGTGCCTATCCATGTCGGATATTCTAATATTATAACACCAAGATTAACCTTATCCGCATATACTGGTCCGGTAATTAATTTATACCAAGATTATTCTGGATATAATATAGCTGCTGATGGCTTTATAGAACAATCTGGAGACATCCAAGGGGTTGACTTAGTCCATGCCTTTGATGCAGGATTTTCAGTAGACTATGCATTAGGTAGAAGAATGGATTTAAGTCTTGGAGCATTTTATAGAAAAGCACTAAGTACGTTTTCGATTGATGGCAACGTGTCTCAGTCATATGATAACACGAATATACAAGTAGGAATTTTATATAACTTTTATTAAAACTTTATTTTAGAGATGATTAGATTAATTACAATTTTAAGCTTTTGCTTAATAACAACGGCAATGTTAGCGCAGACTGAGCCATGTGATTGTGAGTGGCAGTTTGACGAACCCTTTGTATGTGCTCAGGATAGTACAGGCACTACTTTTCCCGTACCTAACCAGTGTTTTGCAGACTGCCTTGGGCTGACTGTAGTGGATAGTACGGAATGTGATCTCGATGATTACGAATGGGACTACGACTGGGATAATGATTGGGACAACGATTGGGACAATGATTTCAATTGTGAGTGTGATGAGTCAGACTTAGAAGGAGGAGGTATCTGCATAGAGATCACAGATTCTTACAATGGAGATACATTAACGTATCAGGCATGGGCACCGAGTGAGTGTTTTGCAGATTGTTGGGGCTATGAGAACTATGTAGTAGTAGAATGTGATACGACAGGTTTTGAGTGGGATAACGATTGGGATAATGACTGGGACAATGACTGGGATAATGATTTCAATTGTGAGTGTGATGAGTCAGACTTAGAAGGAGAAGGTATCTGTATAGAGATTACAGATTCTTACAATGGAGATACATTAACGTATCAGGCATGGGCACCGAGTGAGTGTTTTGCAGATTGTTGGGGCTATGAGAACTATGTAGTTGTAGAATGTGATACGACATGTTTT
>CALLAG010000288.1 GCA_938002705.1 uncultured Saprospiraceae bacterium
AATATAGGAGTACCAGCAGGTGCTGCATAGTCAGTGCCGAGGTGTGGTATTCTTCTTTTCTTGATAGGATGGAATCGTCTTAAGTTAAATCTTGACGATATACGTGAGTGCTTAAGAGGAGCTCTCAGGAACGAGCTCTTAGTAGGATTACCATCTAAGTCATAGAATCCAGCATATCTCTCGTTTTCATAATAGACTGCATAGTGTTCTCCTCTATCATCCTTGTATGAAGCGGCTAAGATCTCACCATTGGCTACGGCTTTGCCATGTACATGTTTCTTTTCGTACAGTAATTTGAATTCATCATCTTTCTCTACATGCCAGAAGTCCACACTTGATGCAAGTGCATCTTCCATCTTATCTATGATGTCTATGTCAAGTTCAGCATCCATCATAGCATTCCATAGTGATGATTCTATTATTCCAGATGCAGAGTGTCTTATGAGATCATAATCTTTTTTGACTACTGACACATCTACGCTATCCTTGATGTAGTATTTGACGTAAGTCAGCTGGTTGGGCTCATATATTATACACTTGGGAGAATCACACTCATGGTCTCGTACTAGAGTAAATGGCTTCTCGGGACGAAATTTTCTTATACTAAATATGTCAGAAGATATTTTGTCAAGCTTGACGATGCTATCCCAAGATATACCTTCGTAGATAAGGATATCACCTAAGTTCTGATTATCTGTGAGGTTGTAAGTATCGAATATATGCTGGCTCTTATCGTAGCCAAATAATTTTTCTATTTTTTTGATGGGAGCGGAGACTGCAGAGTCAATAGTTTTTTCTACTTGACAATTCTCTAACAACATAAAGCCTGCAAAAAGAACACATAGAGATATGCAGATATTGAGCACCCTGAACTCTTTCTTCTTCAAAATCTTGACTGGTTTGTAAAATTCGTGTAATAGTTACTGACGCTAAATTAATTCAATATATCTAATACTGTATCTTATATACTAATATTTTTATACTGACTATCAATTAGTTACTTATTATAAATGTGAAAATGATGCCAGTGTAAGTCATTTACTTGTTAAGTTTGTACGAGTGTCAGCTATTTGTCTATTATTGTCGATAATGGAGCTATATGGCTTAGCTCATTAGTTAAATTTATTTATTGATTATTGCACTTAATTGATTGATTATGAATAGTTTGAATATAGGTGGCCAATACTTAGACCTATCGCAAGCTGTGGTTATGGGTATCCTTAATATCACTGATGACTCATTCTATGATGGAGGGCGATATATTGAGATAGAAAAATCACTGTCGCATGTGCAGTCTATGGTCGCAGAAGGTGCTCAGATCATTGATATAGGAGCGGCCTCATCTAGGCCCAATGCTCCTGTGATAGATCCGGCAATTGAGATTAAGCGCTTACAGCCTGTGGTGCAGGAGATAAGAAAGCAGTTTCCCGATATCGTACTGAGCATTGACACATTTCATACATCGGTATTAGATGTATTATCGCGTGAGTCAGCTTTTATAGTCAATGATATCACTTGTGGAGCTGCTGATGATGGATTCCAAGAAGCGGTTGCTTCCTTGGGCTTCCCATATGTTGCTATGCATATGAAAGGAACACCACAGACGATGCAAGATAATCCTGAGTACGCTGATGTCGTCCTGAATGTCCTTGATTATCTGATCACTCAGGTAAGATCAATAAGGGCTAAGGGCATCAATCAAGTCATGATAGATCCAGGCTTTGGATTCGGTAAGTCTATCGAGCATAATTATGCTTTGCTTAAGCATATGGACATTTTTCAACTTATAGGTTGTCCTATTCTTGCAGGATTGAGTCGAAAATCTATGATCTACAAGGTTCTTAAGGGTACTGCTCAGGAATCTATTAATGGCACTACTGCTCTCCATATGATGGCACTAAGCAAGGGCGCAAAAGTACTTCGTGCTCATGATGTAAAAGCTGCAGTAGAAACTATAACTTTGTGGCAGCAATTAGATGATAATTAGTCTATTACAATTCTTTGTTAAATTTCAATTAAATTGATCTATACAGCTGAAAATCAGACGATATTGCATTATCTTTTTGTTAAGTATATAATGAGAGCAGACAGACAGAATTAATGAAGGAACTGGAGGAAGAAAAGCAACAAACTAAATTACCGCCGAGAAAGCGTCGATTTAGATGGGTACTATGGCTGTTGCTATTGCTCCTTATTCTCATTATAGCTATCCCTCTCATCATACAACTAAGGCCCGTACAGAAATGGTTAGTAGATAAAGTTGCTAATAATATATCAGAGAAAACGTCTTCTGCAGTGTCTATAGAAGCCATTGATTTTTCTATATTTTCAGGACTCCTTCTTAACGATCTGTATATCTCTAGCCCTGAGATGGAGAATGATACTCTCATGTACGTAGGAGAATTTTCGACTTCACTTACTGAGAATATTCTAAGTGTATTCAATAAGGAAGTAATGCTGGACGAGATCACGCTGACCAATGCGATGATCAATGTCAAAAAAATGAAGGGCGACACCACAAGTAATCTACGTAAGTTCCTACTTAATTTTGCATCTGAAAAAAGTAATGATAATGCTGGTGGAGCTAATTATCAAATAGACTTAGAACAGATTAACTTCAACGAGACTTCGATTTCTATAATTGATGAGGATAGGCAAGATAAGACCTTAATATCTCTCGATAATGGCTACGTAGACTTCGAATCGATATCTATAGTAGAGAATGACTTCAGTATCCATAAGCTCTATTTTTCTAATCCTGTAGTCATCATAGAAAAAGGATCTAATACTTCCGTAAATGTCAGAACGGGTAATGAGCATCCATTAGAGAATAAGACATTAAGCCTACCGATGAATGTGACAGCACAACAGCTCGAAATTGTCAATGGTTATTTCTTATTAAATGATAATAATCACAAAAAAATCAGTCTCGCCAAAGCGTTGGATTATCATCACTTGGATGTAAGTAATATTAATATTTTGGCAAGTGATATTGTTGTAACAGAAGACTTTAGTATAAAAGCATCCATCAGTGACTTAAGCTTACAGGAGTCCAGTGGATTTGGTATTAAGGAGTTGAAAGTAGATGCCTTGACTATCGATACTAATCATATAGTATTATCAGAGTTTGATCTTAACCTGAATAGGAGTGAGGTCAAAAACTATATCGAGTTTGAATATGATGATTTTTCTGATTTCAAAAATTTTGGTCAGAAAGTTAAGCTCATCAGTGATATGAAAGGTTCTCTTATCGCTATATCTGATCTGACATATTTCTTTCCAGAGTTGAAGACAAAAAGATTCTTCATAGAAAATGCTAACAGTGTTCTCAAAATATCAGGTATCGTCAATGGGAACCTCAGAAACTTAGAAGCTGATAATCTTAACTTAGCAATAGATGACCGTATAAATCTTAAGGGGTCTATAAGTGGTAGAAACCTACATCAGCCAAAGTCTGCATTGTTTAACATGTATATCGATGACTTGAATACAAGTATGTCAGATCTACAAGAAGTGATACCGGGGTTCAATCCGCCAGAGCAATTTCAGAAGTTAGGCCCTATTCACTTCACCGGTGATATAGAGGGATTCTTTAATGACCTTGTCATCTATGGTAATATGAGAAGTGATATAGGAACGGTAGATCTCGATATGAGATTAGATACTAAAGATGGTATCAATGAAGCCAGGTATTCTGGTGAGTTATCACTTAATGATTTCGATCTTAATAAATGGACAGATAATCCTGACTTAGGATTAACTACATTATCAGGTAAGATCATAGATGGTAAGGGACTGACATTTGAGAATGTAGATTCTAAGTTGCAAGCTGATTTGGAGTCATTTGATTATAAGGGTTACGAATATCATAGTGTGCAGCTACAAGGGCAATTAACTAAGAACCAATTCGTCGGTTCTATATTGGCCAGAGATCCTAATCTTGATTTAGATTTCGATGGAGAGATCTTGATTTTGGATGATTATTTTAATTCTGACTTCAAGGCAGATATTAAGACGATAGATCTTGTAGCATTAAATCTCTCTTCAGAGGTTTCTGATATTACAGGTAATTTTGATCTTAAACTTAAAGGCTCTTCTATAACAGATTTTGAAGGTACAGCCACCATGCGAGATCTGCAGTTAGTCTACAAAGAAAAGTCTTTTGCATTTGACAGTCTGTATCTTAACTCATCCCCCTCTCAAGAAGGAAATAGAAATGTAATAGTCTATTCAGATTTGCTCAATGTATCATTAGATGGGAAGTTTGATTTGGCTAAAGTAGGACCTGCATTTAAGAATCTTATCTACTACGAACATCCCAAGTGGGCCGAAAAACTGGGTATCAATAATGCTACAGAAGGTCTCAATAACGATCAGAAATTCAGATTTAAAATCAACATAAAAGATACTAAAGACTATCTCGAATTAGCCAATATAAATGACCTCAGATTCAAGTATATAGCGATAGAAGGCTCTGCAGGTCTAAAGGATAATGAATATGAGACCGTCATAAGTGTGGACACTTCTTATTATAAGAATTTTGTTTTTGACAAATTAGATGTCTTATCTAACAATAAAAATAAAGAAGCGGTACTGGATCTCAGTATCAAAAATATATTGTCTGGAGATCGGGTCTTCGAGCCGATAACCATCGCTACTTCTCTTAAGGAAGATGTTATAGATATCTCACTTAAGACTCAGAATATCTTGGACTCAGTAGGTATGATTGATATTGGCTTAGCTATAGAACCTGAGGACGATAAGATTGCATTTAGAGTGAGGAATAATGAGCTGGACATGTTAGGTACTAACTGGACGGTATCTGGTGCCAATAAGATTTTATATGGTAAAGACTTTATCGGTATTGATAGCTTAGAGTTTTCTGACGGTTATAGATCTATTAATCTGTCAGACATTAGAAATCAAGGCATCCAAGGAGATCTAAATAATTTTGATTTTCTAATTATTGACGGCATCATAGATTATGATAAGATACAATTCGCAGGTGAGGGTAATGTCAAAATGAAAATCGACTCACTGTTTAATAATCCCGTAATTAACGGACTTATAGATATCCCTTCATTTACACTTAATGATGAAGATTATGGGAGACTACTCATAAAAGCAACTGATAAGAACGAGGGCTTCGTTAATACACTCGTGACACTCAATAATCCCAATAACGGTATGAACGTATATGTAGAGGGTGATTATCAAAAAGAGAAAAAATACATTAATGGGAAAGTGGATATCGACGACCTTCCATTAGATATTTTCGAATTTATAATAGAGGATGGTATCTCATTAACTTCTGGTACGACTGATATAGATGCGGGGATCTTCGGAGAGTTAGAAGACTTGACACTCATAGGCGAAGGCATACTTAAGGACGCTGCTACACGTGTTAATTATTTAGGTAACTATATAACCTTAGGTGATGAGCCCATTAGGATAGATAATAATGAGATAGACTTCACCGGAGTGACGATAAGAGATAAGTACGATAATGTAGCAGAATTAGAAGGCGGTTTTGTCCATGATTTATTTAGAGATTTTGGACTTGATCTGACCATTACCTCTGATAAGTTTCTTGCCTTAGATACGGATAAGTCAGATAATCCGATGTATTATGGTCAGGGTATGGGAGCTGTTGAGGTCAGCTTTATAGGTCCTATTAATTCTACAGATATAGAGGTTACGGCAGAGATGAGCGAAGGCTCAGTGCTTAACATACCTATAGAAGATAGTTATGAAGATTTTGACGAAAGCTTCATCAAATTCGTAGATAGAGAAGCCTTAGATAGAGATACATTGTCAGGCGATAATACTGTCATACTCGAAGGTGTAGATATAGAAATGAATCTATCGATTACTGAGGCAGCCCAAGTCAATATTATCTTTGACGAGAAGACGAATGATGTCATCAGAGGTAATGGAATAGGAGATATGAGGGTGGTAGTGACACGAGAAGGCGACTTTAATGTTTTTGGTGATTATGAGGTTTTTGATGGAGAATATCTCTTTACTGCATGGGGGATAGTCGCCAAGCCTTTTAAGGTCAGAAAAGGTGGAAATATAACTTGGACCGGTGATCCTGTCAATGCGAATATCAATATCGAAGCCGATTATGAAGACTTACGTGTGCCTACTAATATATTCTTACAAGAATACTTAGTGACAGGTAATCAGCAATTAGTCTTAGAGTCTCGTAAAAGGACAAGGGTAGATCTGACACTTGATCTTACTGGTACACTGTATAAGCCTATTGTCAATTTTGATATAGGGTTTCCAGAATTGCAAGGTGAGTTACGTTCTTTCGCTGATGCCAAACTCCGTTCTCTCAAGGAGAACTCTGTAGATCTCAACGAACAAGTTGCTGGACTGATAATATTCAGAAGCTTTCTGCCATCTAATAGATTTGGTAATGTCATCACTACGGGTAATGCCGTTGTAGAGACGGGTTATAATACCTTGAGCGAATTTGTCTCTAATCAGTTATCATATCTGCTATCGAGTATACTCCAAGAAGCACTGACAGATAATGGATTCGTATCAGGTATCGACTTTGAGATAGGCATCAGTAGGAATGCTGGCTTACTCCAGAACGCTACTAATAACAATTATTTTCCTGATGAGATCGAGGTCCACTTCAAACCAAGATTCCAGAATGATAAGTGGGGTTTAGATTATGGTACCAGCTTTGTCAATGCTCGTAACTCATCTTTTGGTATCACTAACTACGTTATTCATGATGTAGCATTAGAGTACTTCCTTACAGACGATAGACGATTGAAGCTTAGAGCTTATGGTAAGTGGGACAAAGATGAGGTACAGTTCCAGAATGAACAGAAATATGGGCTTGGACTTAATTATCGTAAAGAATTTGGAAGTCTACTCGATTTCAAAAACGATATGGAGAAGCAGATGAATAAATTAAGTGACAATCCTAAACAAGAGGAATAAGTGCTCACAGAACTATACACAGATATTATTGTTATGATTTTTCTTTTACTTTTGTAGTTGCACTTAATCGGGTATGAAAAATAATTTATCACCAGGTCATGAAATATTGTCTAATAAGGATGAGTCTATCGCCTTATTCGATAATAGATTTCTTGATGTATTCTCTCGGGTAGCCTGGTATGTACCTGTACTTATTTTTCTACCGGTTATTGTTTACTCATCATACATTAGTTTCGCGAAGTATGGTGTATCTACATTAAAGTTTCTTGGATTGTTTGTCTTAGGTTTTTTTATTTGGTCTATCACAGAATATCTTTTTCACAGATTTGTATTCCACCATTATCCTAAGAGCCGTATAGGCAGAAAGATACACTTCATAATGCATGGGGTCCATCATGCTTATCCTAATGATTCTATGAGGTTAGTTATGCCGCCTATATTGAGTATCCCTCTTGCTGCAGGATTTTACGTCATTTGGCTATTGATCTTTCAAAGTTTATCAGCTGGCATATTCGCAGGTTTTATTACCGGTTATCTGGCGTATGATATGATGCATTATGCGACACATCATGCTAAGTTTTTGAAGGCAGATTGGTTCGTCAATATCAAGAATCATCATATGAAGCACCACTATCAAGATCCTGATCATGGATTCGGTGTGACATCTAACTTCTGGGATAAGATCTTCAAAACTGAGATTAAGTGATCGTAACAGCAGAACTAAGCCTATATCCACTTCAGGAGAACTACGAAGCGACGATAATCGCCTTCATCAAGTCTCTCAAATCAAATAAAGAAGTAACTGTCCATACGCATGCCATGAGTACCTTTGTCAAGGGTGATCACAAAGTCGTGTTAGATTCTATAAGTATTGCTTTAGAGGCAGCTCATGAGATCTGTAATGGATTTAGCTTAGTTACTAAGCTGATTAATAGAGATCTTCCTGTTGAGAAGGGTTTCTTGGAGTTTTGATTGTAATATTATAAATCTTATTATAACTTGACTTGTCATATAAGTTTAAGTATATTGTACTAAATTTATTCTTTATAATCTTAAAATAATAACTCATGGGAAGGATGAAGTATGTAATTAACCTTACTCTATATGAAAAGAATTTTACCCACAAAGTTGGAAAGATTTCAGAATTTAATCTCTGCTTTAGAAAATAATTCAATAACCGATTTCCTTATTGATAGGCATTCTGTGTTAGATGTCATTGAAGATGATTACGGAGAATTCATTAGTTTTTTAATAGAATACCAGGAACAATATGAGTTTTCAGAAATTGAAAAAGATTCCATCAGATTATCCTTAATTAGATACATCGCAATCGCCATTCGAGAAGGAATTCATTACGATAGATTAAATGAAATTATTTGGTAAAATAGTAAAGCTTTTTAGAAAGAATCTCTACCTCACACAAGTCGAGTTAGCAGAGAGATGTGGTATCACACCAGAGTATCTTAGTAAAATAGAGAATGGCTCCAAAATTCCAAGCATGGAGTTAATTAAAGACATATGTAAAGTTATAGATATACCGCTCCCCTTAGTTCTTCTGTTGTCTATTGACGAAAAAGAATTAGGAAAAACTAATAAGGAAGATAAGTTTGTTATGAAGCCAATTGTTGAGACGATTTTATCTAAGTTATTTAGCGAAGATCAATTTGATATTTCAGTAATCGACAAATCAATACAGAAACTAAAATCGGCAAGTAAGTCTGCTTCTATAGTACATTAACCATTCATCATTAACCATTCACCATTCACCATTCATCATTAACCATTCATCATTAACCATTAACAATTAACAATTAACCATTAACAATTATTCCTACCCAGTCTTCCCAGATAATGCTTTCTTGATATTGTAGTTCATAGCTCTCTCTGCTAGTGGTGCTGAGTAATCATTCAGATTCTTCATTGATAAATTAATCTTGTCTTTATCATCAGCGTGACTTACTGATCTCAGGTCATTGGCTAATACAGTGA
>CALLAG010000289.1 GCA_938002705.1 uncultured Saprospiraceae bacterium
CATATCTGCGTTAGAAAGCCTCGCCATAGCTAAGGCTATGTCTACGCCTGCCTGCCAGTAGGTAGGTTTTCTGTCTTAATCTGAAATAAATTATATGAGCGATCTTATCCGCCATTCTATAAATCAAATTGTATAAATAGAAGTACCCTATATACAATGCACAAATACTAAAGACCATTACCAATAAAAAAACGGAAGAGATCCTGTTGGACATCTTCCGTTGATAATTATTACTTTCTAATCTTAGATATAGAACCTCTATACTGTTTTATTCTGATTACTATTCTACCCTTTATGCTCGCTGAGAGGGGTTAGCTTGTATCCTTGTCTGTTTAATAAATCAAGCACGCCATCTTTACCGCCAAGGTGGCCGGCACCTACTGCAAAAAATGTAGAGGCCGTCTTCATCTTCTCGGACATGATAGGAATCCAGTTTCTATTTCTATTATACAATAATACGTCCTCATTACCACTGATGCCTTCTTCTTCGCTCATAGAAGCGACCATCTTATTGATATCTTGAGTGACATACATGTCTATCATCTCCTTGAATGAGTCATCTTCCGTATCTGAAGACTTGATCGTCTGTAGTAGCATATCAGCTTGCTCTTGATACGGTATAGAATCGAATACTGATATCTGATAATCTATCGTCTCCAGACCATCTACATCTTTCTTAGATTCTTGAGCTATAGAATATAACTCCATCTCATATGACTTAATATCTCCATCACCGCTGAGTCCTTCTCCTGGCTTGATATCACCAGTAGCGAATACTGTAAGGAACATCGGCTTCATCTTCTGCATCATAAAGAATGGAATACCCATATCTTCAAAGTGCCCCTTGACAAGAGCATAATCTTCAGCACTGTAGAAGTCCTTTAGTGTTTTGCCATCATTCATAAATGCTTTATTCATAAGACCCATCGCCTTACTCATATCGAACATATCGTCTAAGTCTATCTCGAATACAACATTCTCTGCAGCGTCTAATGCTGTCAGGGCTCCCTTAGGCCAGAAGAAAGCATCTTTGTCTATCATGTGTATTGTCCCAAAAAGATAAGATGGCTTTTCTATCCCATTACCTTCTATCTGCCATAGCAGACTGTTAGCGAATGTATAATTCTCAACCTCAGGTCCTTTAGTACTCTTGCATGAGTACATACTTGTAAGTGCAAGCACTAAGGACAGTATCCATAAGCTCTTCGTATTCTTTAACATAGTGTGTATTATCTTAGATTTTATTTTTAAATATTTCGTACATCAATATGGCACCTGCATTGGACACATTGAGGGATTCTACTCTCTTAGATCCTGGTATACTGATCGTGGCATCTGCCATCTGAGTAAGTGCATATGAGACACCCTTGCTCTCTGAACCCATAACCAAAGCAATTGGTTCATCAAATTTGATAGATGAGCTCGTGTCTGGGGCGTTCCCGTCAGCGACGACTATCTGTAAGCCAGAGTTCTTGAGGTATTCTACAGCACCTCCTATCGTCTTCTCTCTACAGAAATGGATATCATTAAGAGCACCTGCTGAAGCTTTCATTGCAAAACTGTTAATACGTGCCGTTTTCTTAATAGACACAACTATAGCATCTGCATCAAACCATACTGCACTACGAGCCAATCCTCCTATGTTACGTACATCTTCGATACCATCGAGTACTAATACGAATGGCACCTTACCGCTCTCGTAGAGATGAGGCAATACTTGCTCAATGCTTATATACTCTACGAATCCTACTTGCGCTACGACACCTTGGTGAGTCGCTGATGAGCATAGGTCATTTAATTTTTCTTTGGGGACATATTGCAGGGGTATCTGCTGAGTCCTACACAAGGCTCTGATATCTTTTTCGATATCTCCTTTGAGTGACTTGTCTATCCATACTTTCTCTATGGAACTACTGGCTTGTATGGCATCTAACACTGGTTTTCTGCCTATAAGAAATGTATCCTTCAGAATTAGTCTATTTATAGTCAAAAATAGCCTTAAAAGAGGACTATTATCTCGAATTTCGACAATATTATAGTTTGAGTGCCAAATGTCTTTTATAATCAATGGATTGCACCATAATTAATTTTGATATTCAATATATTCACAACTCTATAATTAGATATTTAACTAAATACACCAAATACATGAATATTAGATCTACACTACTCCTATTAATGATGATTCCTACTGTGGTATTCTGTCAGTCTGACAAACTGAATATCGGCTTAGATTTCGTCAAAAGTAATCTCGAAACACTCAAGCTTACAGATTCTGACATCTCAGAAGTCAAAGTATCTGACATGTACACTACCAAACATAATGGTGTGACGCATATATACTTTATGCAGTACCTCAACGGTATTCCTGTGCACAATGCCATCCTAAACGTGAATCTTGATAAGAATGACAATATGTTATTCCATAACACAACATTCGTATCTGATATAGCGTCTAAGGTCAATGCTGCAGAAGCTAAACTAAGCCCGGAGGAGTCCATACTTTATCTAGCAGATAAGTTAGAAATCGTGAATCCTGAAGTACCTTCTATGCTTAAGAAAGATGCTAAAGGCACGTATACTTATGCCCAGACGAGCTATACTAAAGCTCCTATCGAGGTCAAAGCAAAATATTATGCTGTCAGTGACAACGAAGTAAAATTAGTATGGGATGTATTATTAGATGATGCTCGTAATGATGATGTATGGAGTACAAGAATAGATGCAGTAACTGGACAAATTCTTAATCACGAGAATAGAACAGTGTATTGTAATCATGAACATGGTGCATATCATAATCATAGTGCTGCATGCAGAGATCATAAGGTAGAACAAGTAGAAGAGAATACTAGTAGCAATCTTAATAGTATGATGATGGGTGCCAGCTACAGAGTATATGCTCTACCTGCCGAAAGCCCATTACATGGTCCTCATGTAATCGTAACAGATCCAGCTAATCCTATCGCATCACCATTCGGATGGCATGATCTTGATGGTGTAGAAGGACCAGAATTTACAATAACAAGAGGTAATAACGTACATGCATATGAAGAGACAGATGGTGACCAGATAAGTGCTAATAACGAACCAGATGGTGGAGCAGATTTAGTGTTTGACTTTGTTCATGATATAGACGCAGAACCAGAGGCGAGTCTTGATGCAGATGTCACTAACCTGTTCTATATGAACAATATGATACATGATATCACTTACCTTCTTGGTTTTGATGAAGCTGCTGGTAACTATCAGAGTAATAATTACGGCAATGGAGGATTTGGAGGAGATTTTGTCATAGCACATGCTGTAGATGATCGTAATACAGATGGCACTCCAGGAGCTGCAGATAATGCCAATTTTACACTTTCATCGGATGGGAATAGTGGCAACATGAATATGTATAAATGGAATCAACCTACTGCTGGACTATTTTCTATCGTAGAACCTGCACCACTTGCTGGATTCATCCCTAATGGAGAAGCTGGTACAGGATGGGGATTTGACCCTAATTATACTGGAGTAGATATAGAAGCTGAGATGGCATTTGCAGTAGATGGTGATGTTCAATTACCACAAAACGGATGTGGCGACATCGTCAATGGTGATGAAGTAGAAGGTAAAATAGCTTTGATATACAGAGGTATATGTGAGTTTGGGACTAAAGCTCTCAATGCTCAGAATGCTGGAGCCGTAGCAGTTATTATATGTAATGTACCAGGTGCAGGAGGAGATCCGACAAGTGATGGTAGCGATCCGATATCTAACGGGATGGGTAATGGTGCAGACGGGCCTGATGTGACTATACCGACGATAGCCTTAGGCTTCCAAGATTGTCAAGCGATACAAGCATCAATAGATGCAGGATTTCCAGTCATAGGAAAAATAAAACCTTCAGACGTCCAAGGAGTAGCTCAAGTAAGTGCAGGATTTGACAATGGAGTTATAGCTCACGAATATGGACACGGAATCAGTGGAAGGTTAGTAGGAGGACCTAATACAGTATGTGTCAGTTCTACAGATGAGCAGATGGGAGAAGGCTGGTCTGACTTTTTTGCATTAATTACAACAGTAAGACCTGATGACTTAGGTGCTGATGCGAGAGGTATCGGTAACTACGTAGATGGAAGAGGAATAGCTGGAAAAGGTATCAGAAGATTTCCATATTCTACAGACATGAGCGTCAATCCACAAACATACAAAGACATAAAAGCAACAACTGCCCCTCACCCACTAGGAGAAGTATGGAATGATATGATATGGGATATGTACTGGTCTATGGTAGATCTCTATGGCTATGATGCAGACTGGAGTAATACCACTTCTGGTAATCACATTGCTGCGAAGCTGGTCATTGACGGAATGAAAATGATGGGTTGTAATGTAGGATTTATCACAGGTAGAGATGCTATCCTTGCAGCTGACATGGCTAATAATGGAGGAGCTAATCAGTGTCTTATCTGGGAATCATTCGCAAGAAGAGGATTAGGTTTCTTTGCAGATGGAGGCAGTACTAACAATAGAAATGATGGTACAGAAAACTTTGATGTAAGACCAAGTTGCATTAACTCTCTTAAGATCAGGAAAGATATCGCTACTCTAATAGAAATAGATACAGAAACTGAAGTAACATTATTCGTATCTAATCATAAAGACGAAGCTCAGACGAACTTAGTCGTAACTGATTTCATACCTGAAGGATTAACTTATGTAGAGAACTCAGCAAGTATAGAAGCTACTACTATGAATGACCAGATCATATTTGAATATGATACATTCGAGAGTGGACAAGAGGAGGTTATTACCTACAGAGTGAGAGCAGAAGAAAGTTCTTCTTCTCAATTATTAAGTAATAACGCTGTAGAGTCATCACAAGAATTAGGGCAGTGGCAGAGAGAAATAGGAGAAGGTAGTAATCTGTGGCGTACCGTCGATGCAAGTATCTTCCCTACTTTTTCTGGTAACCAAGCATGGTATGTAGCAGAACTTGATGATGATACTAAGCAGACAATTAATTTTCCAAATATCGAAGTGACTGGGGCACTACCTGTACTCAGATTCTGGCATAGAATCAATACAGAATTTGCAAGAAACGGTGGATTCGTAGAGATCAGTGAAGATGGTGTCTTATGGTTTGATGCAAAAGATAAGTTCATCAGAAATGGATATGACTGTCCTCTACAGTATACGACATTTGCGATTCCTTCACACTTTGCATTCTCTGGCAGAACTGATGAGTATATTGATTCTTGGATAGATCTAAGTTCTTATAAGGATCAGACAATATCAGTAAGATTCAGATTCGGTACGAATTCTGGTGATGCAGGGACAGTCGGTAATGAAACGTTCCCAGCAGACTCAGGATGGTTCATAGATGATGTAGATATGATAGATCTTGTTAATCTTGAGACACAAGCATGTGTATCTACAGTTACTGATCAAGCATGTACGCCTTTTGTGACTACTATTGTCAATACTAGTCCATTAGCATCTTCTACAGAAGACTTTACTATAGAAGGTGTAGAAGTGACAGTATTCCCTAATCCTGCACAAGATTATTACATAATGAAGATCATGAGTGAAAGAAGTTTTGATGCAAATATCAGTCTACTATCTATAGATGGACAACTGATACAGAACAAGACTATCTCTGTAACAGCAGGAGAAAATCAGATCACAACTAATACTTCTCACCTGCCTTCAGGATTCTATATTACACAACTAAGAAGTGGTGACAGTGTAATTAATGAAAAAATATTCGTTGATTAATACGGTATAAAATATCCAACATATAATTATTAGTACTTATACGAAAGGCTGATTTCATATCGAAATCAGCCTTTCGTGCTTAATATCGACCGATAGTCATAAAGTTCTGTATATAAAAAGTAAACCTTTTATATTAGACATATAATTGAAAAGAACCAGAATCTTATTATTTAATTAAAAATAATTTAGATAAAAAAAAAGGTAACACTATGAATAAAAGAGACACTAATTAGTGTCACACAATCTAAATAATCTAAAAGCAACCCCTTATGTCTTTAACCCTAAACATCAACCAAAGTCACAATCCCCCGAGATTATCTGCAAGAGAAATCGAAACTTTATATCTCATTGCCCATGAATTCAAAAACAAAGAGATAGCACGTATCCTATACTTATCTACATGTACTGTAGATACTCACAGAAAAAACTTACTGAACAAGCTTGGCGTCAATAATTCCGCAGGCCTGATAAGTAGAGCATATCAGTACGGATACCTTCCTATGGAAACTCCAGAAAACATTATAGCTAATATAGATGATCTTAATATCATCAGATTGAGTGCCAGTTCTATGGCAAGTTGAGTATTAACTTAATATGTCTATTATGAGTCTACGGTAAACGATAAATAACTTTCTTTGTTAAGTTATTTATCGTGACTGTAGACAAGAAAAAAATAGAACACTACCCCGTCGTCCTCTACGATGGTGAATGCAGTATGTGTAACACGTCTGTACAATTCATACTACGTCATGAAAAGAATCAGCTTTTAAAATTTAGCCCCTTAGAAAGTGTTGATGAGAAATTTCCAGAATTATCAGTGTCTACTTCTCAGCTTCCAGATGCCATCCACTTTATCATTGATGATAAGGTACTTATAGAAAGTGATGCCATCATCGCCATATCACAATACCT
>CALLAG010000290.1 GCA_938002705.1 uncultured Saprospiraceae bacterium
TAGGCATAACCTAATGCATTGTTGGCGAGGCCGCCAACAATAGTCTATGTTGTTGAATGATGTAATCCGAAATGTGACATAACATATATGAACTAATAACCCATCCCTTTTCTTTCGCTATTGCGAAATTCATTTCCCTTCCCTCGATGATGGAAGGGAGGGTGTAACTTTAACTTGGATATGTTTTATAAGTATAAGCCTCACTAATACATATGTCGGTAAGGCCGCCAACATCAACTAACGATTTGAATAATGTAAACCCTGAAAGGGTGGAATAATAATAGAGGTGGGTGATAACCCACCGAATAGAATACGTGGTTATGTAGAACCCTGAAGGGGTGACATAATGATAGGCATAACCTAATGCATTGTCGGCGAGGACGCCAACAACAACCTATTGCTCCAGAAGTACTTCTGCTTCAAACATACATGACTATTTTTAGACTACTTCCCCCTACGTAAACAAAAAAAAGGCTTCCACATTTCTGCAGAAGCCTTTCTATATCTATAAGAAGATTGATATTACATCATTCCGCCCATGCCGCCTCCAGGAGGCATCATAGGAGCAGGATTATCTTCTTTCTTATCATTAATCACACACTCAGTTGTTAAGACCATACCAGCTATAGAACCTGCATTTTCGATAGCTACTCTTGTTACTTTAGTAGGATCGATAACACCCGCTTTCTTAAGATCTTCGAATACGTCAGTACGAGCATTGTAACCCATGCTACCCTTAGCTTTCATAACTGCCTGAAGGATTACAGAACCGTCAACACCAGCATTCTCAGCGATTCCTCTTAGAGGTGCTTCTAGTGCTTTAGTTACGATCTTGATACCCATGTTCTCATCTTCATTAAGGCCTTCTACTTTAGCTAAGCCTTTGATCGTTCTTACAAGCGCTACACCACCACCAGTAACGATACCTTCTTCTACTGCAGCTCTCGTTGCGTGTAGTGCATCATCTACTCTGTCTTTCTTCTCTTTCATTTCTACCTCGGTAGTAGCACCTACATAGAGTACTGCAACACCACCAGATAACTTAGCTAATCTTTCTTGAAGCTTTTCTTTATCGTAGTCAGAAGTTGTCTCTTCTATCTGAGATTTGATCTGATTGATTCTTGTTGTAACTGCTTTTTTGGCACCTGCACCATTGACAATTGTTGTATTGTCTTTGTCTACAGTTATCTTATCACAAGATCCTAGATGATCTAATTCTACAGCATCTAATTTGTATCCTTTTTCCTCAGAGATAACAGTACCTCCCGTGAGAATAGCGATATCTTCTAACATTGCTTTTCTTCTGTCACCGAATCCTGGCGCTTTGACAGCAACTACCTTAAGTCCACCTCTTAATCTGTTAACCACTAATACACCTAATGCTTGAGAATCTACGTCCTCAGCGATGATTAACAATGGCTTACCAGCTTGTGATGCTTTCTCAAGTATAGGAATGATATCTTGTACGTTAGATATTTTCTTATCGTGGATAAGGATGAGAGGGTTATCATACTCAGTCACCATCGTCTCGCTCTTAGTCACGAAGTAAGGAGAGAGGTAACCTCTGTCAAACTGCATTCCCATCACTTCTTCTACATAAGTCTCAGTTCCTTTAGCTTCCTCTACTGTGATGACACCATCCTTAGATACTCTCTTCATCGCATCAGCGATAAGTCCACCTATCTCGTTGTCATTGTTAGCAGATATAGAACCGATCTGCTCTATCTTGCCGAAGTCATTACCGACTACAGTACTGCTCTTCTTAAGTGAAGCAACTACAGCCTCTACACCTCTATCGATCCCTCTCTTAAGGTCCATAGGGTTAGCACCTGCTGCGACATACTTCATACCTGCTGCAACCATAGCCTGAGCTAAGACTGTTGCTGTAGTGGTACCATCACCTGCTGCATCATTGGTTCTAGAAGCGACTTCTTTGACCATCTGAGCACCCATATTTTCTATTGGATCTTCTAATTCTATTTCTTTAGCTACAGTAACACCATCTTTAGTGATATTAGGTGCTCCGAAGCTTTTTTGGATAATTACATTTCTTCCCTTAGGTCCTAATGTTACTTTTACTGCATTTGCTAATGCGTCGATGCCCGACTTTAATTTAAAACGTGCATCGGAGTCGAACGTTATTTCTTTAGCCATTTTTTACTTTGGTTTAATTTTTTTTAATGAAAATATTGATTGCTTGCTTATAGAATGACTAAGATGTCATCTTCTCTCATGATAAGGTAATCATCACCATCATGATTCAATTCTTGACCAGCATACTTGCCATACAATACTGTATCACCTTTTTTTACTGTCATTTTGATATCATCCTTTCCTGGACCTACAGCAATTACTTTACCTTTCTGAGGCTTTTCTTTAGCAGTGTCAGGGATGATAATTCCGCCTTTAGTCTTAGACTCTGCCGCAGCAGGCTTGACAATAACTCTGTCATTAATGGGCTTCATTGATATAAACTTTTATTTAGATTAAGAAAAATATTAAATTGATATACTCCTAATCATCACTTACTATGCCAATCGACAATACATGACAATATTGCAGTTGAGCGATATAGGATCACGCATATGCATGACAGATGAGCATCCTGTTGTGTCAGAATGTCAAATTAAGAGATATGAAATGTGTAATAGAAAGTAATTATCCTTGACTCGTGATGGTTCCACCAGCTGCAGTACTACCAGTAACGATAATAGCAGTAATAATAGCAAGTACAAACATAGTGATAGCAAGCCCCCAAGTTAACTTCTCGATGAAATCAGTTGACTTGGCTGCTCCGAGCATTTGGTTAGCTCCACCTCCACCGAATGTAGAGTCTATTCCACCTCCCTTAGGGTTCTGTACCAGAACTACGAGGATAAGTAATAATCCGTTGAGGGCTATGAGGATAGTTAATGCTGTGACCATTATGATAATTTATCTTTAAGTTTCTGAATTTGCTCCGCAAAGGAACTACTTTTTTTGGGATTTTTCAAACTAAGCGCCTTGTAGACTTTAATCGCTTTTTTATAATGTCCTTCTTTTGCGTAGAGCTTGGCTAAGCTTTTAGATGCTATTTCGTTATTGGCTTTGACACTTGTGTCTATCTTTTGCTTAAGTACAGAGTGCTTTTTCTTTTTCTTCTTAGTCTTTTCTTTTTTGGACTTTGATTTCTTTGGTTCGCTTATATCTGATACATTATCCTTTTTTAAGCTATTGAGCCAGACAGTGTAGTCATCTAATTTTTCTGTTTTCTTCTTGCTTTTTGCCTTGACTTTTGACTTGGCAGTTATAGCCTTTCTGTCAGCTATTACTTTTTCTATATTAAATGAGGTAAGTACCTTAGGATTCTCACTCTTTATTGGTGATTTTGCTTTTTTCTTAGATTTAGCAGATTTGGCAACTTTCTTTTTCTTCTTTTCTGGCTTTGGATTATTATTGTCTTTTTCAGATTTAGATTTTATGCTTAGTTTCTTTTTATCGGCTTTTTTCTTTTTGGCTTTTTTGTATTTGAGTGATCCCATCGAGTGTATACTCTCGACATTCTCATCCTCGGCTTCTACCTTAGGTGTATTAACGGTCCAGTCATATCTTAGTAATATATCAGCAGAGTCATCCATAGATAATGCCTTGCCTAACTTCTGGATGGGCTGTGAGTAGGGGGCTTTCTTGATAAGCTTAGTGAGTGCTT
>CALLAG010000291.1 GCA_938002705.1 uncultured Saprospiraceae bacterium
CGTTTTCACTTTACTTGCATGTAACTTATCTACTTGAGCTTGTATTACGTCATCATCTATACGAGAGAATAAGTGTACCGGCTCTGATATCTTATGACCTGCTGCTATCGGTAGCTCGCCCTCTGCGAGTGTATTAGATAATTCTAATAACTCACCATCTTCGGATAGCTTATCTACGTTAAGTAGATCACACATCTTATCTGAAGTGAACGGCATGAATGGTCTAATGCAGATGCTTATTATCCTGACATACTGTGCCATTAGGTTCATGACCACTTTGACTTGCTCAGGATTTTCTTTTATGTTTTTCCAAGGCTCATTGAATTGGAGGATCTGATTACCGTTAGATGATATCTGCATCAATTGTGTAAGGCCTCCTCGGAAGTCATACTTCCTTAAGCTAGCACATACGGCATCTACATTATCAAATAATCTTAGAATCTCACTATCATGGAAGCTGATTTCTTCTTCATCATCACAGCCTAAGATATCCAGATCTTCATCGAATTCTGGAATGATGCCATCATAATACTTATTGATAAGTACGACGACTCTATTGACGAAATTCGCCAGATTATTGACCAGTTCGTTATTATTAGCATCTTGGAATCCCTTCCATGTAAACTCGCTATCCTTGGATTCTGGCATGTTCTTGATCATGACATATCGCATGACATCTTCCTGACCTGGAAAATCTTGTAAGTACTCATGTACCCAGACAGCCCAGTTACGAGAGGTAGAGATCTTATCTCCTTCGAGGTTCATGAATTGGTTAGCGGGTACATTGATCGGGAGAATATAATCGCCGTGTGCTTTGAGGATCGCAGGGAATATTATACAGTGAAATACAATATTGTCTTTACCTATGAAGTGTACGAGAGCAGTATCATCGCTCTTCCAATAGGGCTCCCACTCTTTGTTATTTTCTTTGGCCCATTGCTTAGTAGCAGAGATATAGCCTATAGGAGCATCTAACCAGACGTATAGCTTCTTGCCTTCTGCTCCTTCTAGTTCTTGAGGTACATCTACACCCCATGATAAGTCACGTGTCATAGATCGAGGCTGTAGCCCTCCTTCGAGCCATGAGTTACATTGACCTATGACATGATTTTTCCAATCTTCAGGGTAGTGTAATTTTTCGTCACCTATAGTTCCATCGTTTATCCACTCCTTGAGCCATTCTTCGCTCTTGTCGAGAGATAGAAACCAGTGTGTCGTATTACGCAATTCTGGCTGAGCTCCACTTAATGTACTCTGAGGATTAATAAGTTCTGTAGGGCTGAGCGAAGAACCACAATTCTCACACTGATCACCGTAAGCTTCAGGATGCTGACACTTAGGGCAAGTACCTTTGATATATCTATCTGCTAGAAACTGTTGAGCTTCAGGATCATAGTATTGTTCTGATTCTTTCTTGACGAATTCTCCTTTCTCATTAAGTGTTCTGAAGAATGCTTGAGACGTCTCGTGATGTATAGGATCTGATGTCCTATGATACATGTCAAATGAGACACCCATCTTATCGAATGTATCCTTGAATAGCTCATGATACTTATCTACGATGGCTTGTGGTGTAGTGTTTTCTTTGATAGCTTTAGTCGTTATAGCCGCTCCATGTTCATCTGATCCACAGATGAATAGAACGTCCTTACCACTTAATCTTAGAAATCTTACGTATACATCCGATGACAAGTAGGCCCCAGCTAAGTGTCCAATGTGAAGTGGTCCGTTAGCATATGGTAATGCCGCTGTAACCATGTATCTTTTTATTTCTCTCATTGTTAACCTTGCTGCAGGATAAAAAATCTAAATAATATAATTAAGAAATAATTTAAGATGGGATGGACTGCGAAGATATCGTTATTATTTTATATATCTAACTTTGAGTTAATTTATATATAAGTTTTTTTAATTTGTTTTCTAAATGAAATATATTCTCGAAATAAAGTCCATGTTAGACTCTCCTCAGAGGATAGATCATCGTAACAGAATCGTGGCATATGTAGGAGAAGACAGCCAGAAGTGGAAAGCTCTTATGAGTCTATTCCTCGATCATAAGTGGCACTGGAGATATAATCAGCGAGCAGCATGGTCTATAGGCGTCTTAGGGAGGAGGTACCCTAAGATGATACAACCATATCATGACCGACTAGTAGAGACGCTAAGTAATCCATCTCATGATGCTCAGATCAGGAATATCATCAGAATATATGAAGACATCGCGATACCTGAGTCGATAGAGGGCCATCTATATGAGAAGTGTTACAGCTTCTTAAGCAACCCTCAGAATGCCATTGCTATACGCTGTTTTTCTATGACGGTCATGTCTAAGATAGCAGAAAAATATCCCGACCTAAGGCCAGAGTTAGTAGCGGAGATAGAAGAACATCTACCTCATGGCTCCTCAGGATTCAAAAATAGAGGTCAGAAGATTGTCAATAGATTTAAAGAATAAAGTTTTTTTACTGTAAATAGTAGATATGCAACACATTGTCAAAGAGTTATGGATATATCCTATCAAATCATTAGGTGGAATACAGCTTGAAGCCGCGATGGCCTTATCAGAGGGATTTCAATATGATAGAAGATGGATGCTCGTAGACAATGATGGCAAATTTATTACTCAGCGAGAACATCATATATTAGCAACATATACCTGCGAGATGGATAAGGATAATCTTATTGTAAAAAATAAGAATGCAAGCGTTACCATCCCATTAGAGCAGCAACAAGATAACATCGTCAGTGTCAAGGTATGGGATAGTGAATTAGACACTCACGAGGTAGATAGTAATATAAGTCAGTGGTTCTCAGAGCAGCTATCTCAGGATGTACGACTAGTCAGAATGACAGATATATCACATAGAGAAAAAGTAATCAAAAAAGAACCCTATACCACACAAGTCAGCCTCGCTGATGGATATCCATATCTCATAATAGGTGAGCAAAGTATGAGGACGCTCAATGAAAAATTAGATGACCCAATAGATCATATCCGGTTCAGAGCTAATATTATCATATCATCTGAGATAGCTCATGAGGAAGATCATTTGGATAATATAAAAGTAGGTCAAGCAGAATTAAAAGTCATCAAGCCCTGTGCACGATGTGTAGTGATTACGATAGATAAGGAAGGACAAGCAGGCAAAGAACCCACCAGAACCTTAGCGACTTATCGTAAAGATGGTAATAAGATACTCTTTGGCGCTAATACTATTTGTATGAAGGAGGGCATGATAAGAGTCGGAGACATCTTAATTATTAATGGTTAATTGTCAATGGTTAAATATCAATTGTTAATTGTCAATGGCTAAATATCAATGGTTAGTTGTCAATGGTTATATAAGCATAACTCATTAATGATTTACCATTAATCATTACCTAACAACTATTTCAAATTTTGTTTCGATGTTTTTATAATGCTTGTGATCAATCTGATTATTTCTACAGCAGAGGTATTCAGCTTATTGAATTTCTCAATCTCGATATACTCAGATTGATGTAAGAGTTCGAGCCAATAAATGGATTCATTAATTTCTTTCTGAGCGATAGCCATTTTATGAATGAAGTCTTTTTTAGACTCCGCGTGTTCTGCTTCTCTTACCATAGCTCCCACACTTGTACCACTTCTGAGGATTTGTTTGCTTAAGACATATTCCTTTTGAGTAGTTGATAAGTACTTATATAACTTCACAACATCTAAGGCAAAAGCAAAACTCTTAGTTTTAACAATATTCTCCCTCATAGTATTTCGACTTTATCATTAACAATTAACCATTAACCATTAACCATATATCATTAACAATTAACCATTAACCCTCGCCTCTGCCCAATCAACCATAGCCTGCAGAACCTTATCTCGCTCAAGCTCCCTTGTAATCTCGTGCTTATGATCTAAGAGTGGTGTGAATGTCTTATCCGTGGTGGGACTTTCTTGATGTAGTCGCTTACTACCATTAATATCTGCAAGTGTATCATCAGTGCCGTGCATGAGAAGGAATGGATAGTCAAATTTGGCCAATTGTGTCTGTAGCCAGTCTGATTGCTTAAGCATCTGATAACCTGTGACAGCATAGATCCCATCAGTATAGACGAGAGGATCATTGATGTACTTTCTGACTTCTTCTGGGTCTCTGGATATAGAATTAGGTCGGGCTTTGATCGTTCTCACGGCAGGAAATAATCTGCCTATGATACCAGCAAATTTCTGTAGGATAGGGGACATGTTATCTACTGATTTGATAAATGGTCCTGACATGATGACACCTTTGAAGAGTGGCGATACCAATTTTTCTTTGACGAGATAGGAGAGCATAACGGTGCATCCCATGCTGTGAGAAAACAAGAAATAGGGCTTGTCGAATGTCTTAGATAATTGATCTACGACACTCTTATAATCTTGGATATAGTTATCGAATGACCTGATGTAAGCTCTTCTCTTACCTCCTGATTCTCCATGGCTTCTCTGGTCATATGCATAGAAGTTATATCCAGCTTCATTGAAGTAGCGAGCTTCGTAATCATATCTACCGGCATACTCGAATAGGCCATGACAGAATATGATATTGGCATGAGGATCTTGGGATAACCAGGTTCTTGTTCTGAGTGGTGTACCGTCCCATGATGTAAGATAGTCATTGACCATTAGGCAAATAATTTGTGTTCGACTTGCTCACATATGATATGACCTATGAGCATGTACGCTTCTTGTATTCTGGCAGTATCTGTTGATGGAATAAGAATCGAGACGTCAGATTTATTGTGAAAATCTGTAGCACTATCCCCTGATATCGTAATGATTTTCATACCTAATTCTTTTGCTTTTGAGATGGCATTATTGACATTAGGAGATCGTCCGCTGGTCGATATGGCTATGAGGATATCGCCTTGCTGTCCTTTAGCTTCTAGCAGCCTTGCGTAGGCATCTTCGTAACTGTAGTCGTTAGATATTGCCGTCAAGGCACTGCCATTATTGTGTAGTGCATCAGCATTAAGTGGTCTTCTATCTATCTTAAATCTTCCACTCAGTTCTGCTGCCAGATGTTCTGAGTCAGCAGCGCTGCCACCATTACCACAGAAGAGCACTTTGTGATTGTTCTGATAAGCGCTGACTATCATATCTATAGATGTTTGTATAGTCGATAGCTTACTCTCAGACTGGAGAATAGTATTGATACAATTAAGATGTTGCTCTATGCTTTGCTTGATGATCACAGTGATAATTCTGTAGTAAAGGTATCAAAAAAGCCCTGCCATGACAATTCTTGTTTGATATCAGAAAAATCATGATTAAGTAAGTTGGGCTTATCGAAGTAGTTGTTAATCTGTTCTGCAATCGATTCCGGATTAGTCTCAGCTATATAGCCTATGTTATGTTTCTCTATGAGCTGAGATAGGCTACCTACGTCAGTAACAATGATGTTCTTATTGAAGTGGAGTGCTATAGGGACGACACCGGATTGAGTAGCTGTCTTATAGGGGAGTACGATAAGATCAGATGCGCAGAAGTATTTTGGTACATCATCGTTAGGAATGTATTTGTTGACCTTGATGATTCTGTCTTTGATATCTAATGATTCTATGAGCTCGTCATACTTCTTTTCAGATTCGTAGAACTCTCCTGCTATAATGAGTTTTGTATTATGATTTTCCTTAATGTGTCTCATCGCCATGATGAGTAAGTCAAGACCCTTGTATTGTCTGATAAGTCCAAAGAACAGTAGGTATTTATAATTAGGATCTAAGCCTAATTCGTTAATAGCTTTTTGCTTATCGATGTTATCTCCGTAGTGATCATATATAGGGTGGAAGAGTGTCTTGACAGCTTTGTGAGGTGCTTTCTGCTTGACCTCCTCAGTTACATTCTCTGATAGGCAGATAAGATGATCAGTCCTATTAACTATAAACTTATTAAGCTGCTGATCACCGATTCTGCTCTCATGAGGCTTGAAGTTATGGACTATCGTGATACGCTTGGTATCTGGCAGGCCCTTCTTGATACCTCTCAGTATGGTGCCGAATGCTGGTGCCATGAAGGGCATCCAATATTGTGTGATGACGATATCAGGTTTTTCGGCGACTATTTTTTTTGATATCTTAAGCCAGTTTAGAGGATTAGTACTGTAGATACCTCTTGTAATCGTTAGGTTAGGTGGAGCGTCATCGGTGGTTAATTGTGTCTTACCTGGAAATAGAAAATTAGGATATTGCTGAGTGAACGTTATCATCTTACACGTCCATCCATTAGACTGGAATGTACTTGCGAGATTTTCATTAAAGGCCGCAATACCACCTCGATATGGATATGCAGGTCCTATGAATATGGCTTTCTTCATCTATCTTATAGCTCTTCTTCTATGGCGTAATCATTACGCTGCGGGCTTACTCGTGAGATCATCTCAGCTAAGAATCCTGCAATGAATAATTGTACTCCTACAATGATAAGCAGCATACCTAAGTAGAATAATGGCCTATTGGCGATACCCGCTTCTCCCCAGAATAATTTGACGAAAGTCAGATAGCCTAACATCGCGGTACCCATAAATCCGAGTACTGTACCCATGCTCCCGAAGAAATGCATAGGTCGCTTACCGAACTTACCGACGAACATTATAGATGCTAAATCTAAATAACCTCTCATGACTCGCTCTAATCCAAACTTAGATACACCATGCTTACGTGGGTGGTGTGTGACGACTTTCTCACCTATCTTAGCAAATCCTGCTGCCTTAGCAATGACAGGAATATATCGGTGCATCTCACCATATACTTCTATGTTCTTGACGAGTTCTTTGCGATAAGCTTTCAGTCCACAGTTGAAGTCATGTAACTTAATGCCACTTAATTTTCTCGTTGTAGCATTGAATAATCGAGAGGGTATCGTCTTGCCGAGAGGATCATGACGTTTCTTTTTCCATCCGGATACGAGATCATATTTGTCATTGATGATCATGCTGTAGAGCTCTGGTATCTCATCTGGAGAATCTTGTAAGTCTGCATCCATAGTGATGACGACGTCACCTACCACATTCTGGAATGCCACCTGTAGTGCTGCTGACTTGCCGTAATTTCTTCTGAATTTTATGCCTCTCACAGCAGCATAGTTTAGCTTAAGTTCATTGATGATCTCCCAAGAGCGATCAGTACTTCCATCATCTATGAATAGTATCTCATACTCTATGTCCATAGTGGTGACGACCTTATCTATCCAGGCGACAAGCTCACCTAAGGACTCTTCTTCATTCAGTAATGGTATAACTATAGATAGATTCATAGATGTAATAATAGATGACTCTTTATGTAAATAAGAATGCCCCTACAATGATAGCGGCATTCTTATTCAGTAATGGTGGATAGATCTAAGCTGATAGTGAAGGATCTTTTTTCTTAATTATTGCACCAATTATTAGTGATAATCCTGCAGCTGGAAATAGTAATCTTATAAGAAAAGACTGTATTGTCATTCCTATACTATTGAATTCTTTATTTTCTAATTCTGTTGTTGCAATTTCCATAGCATCTTCACCTATGAATGCACTTAATTTATCCATCGCTTCCATTGCCAATTCTCTTTGTAATTCTATTAAGTCTGGACTGATGAAATTAAACAATACATATTCAAATATTGTACATAATACTACACCTATTGCGGATACAACAAATAGGTATTTGAAAGCAGATCCAAAAGAAAGAAAGCCTCCATTTTGTTTTTTATAGGAATTGCCAAAATAAACTAGTGCAGCAATAAAAACTATAAGTAATATGTAGGATCTAAAGGTTAAAAAAATACTTGTGTCTATTAAGGATAATATAAGTGACCCTATTATTAAAGCAACTCCCAAGATGGAGCCATTTTTAATTGCATTATTCATGATTCAGTTTTTTTGTTTTGAAAATTATTTGTTTCTCGTTTTATAATTAAAGATAGCATTGCTGAAAATAAGGCACATGGGACAAAAATCCTAATAATGAATTGTGAAATAGAAAACGATATTGAGTATAGATGCTCTGTATCAAACCGTTCCAGCATCTTATTATATAAGTCAGAATTCATCACACCTTCCATATCTTCCATTCCTTTCAGTGCTAATTCATTCATGATATCCTTAAGTGATGGATCTATATAATTGAACATCATAAACTCGAAAGTCGTACACATAAATGTGCCTATAACTGATGCGAAAAATAGATCCTTGAAGGCATTGCCATAACTGATAACACCATCATTAAGCCGGCGAGCATCTGTCCCTGTCTTAAACAATAGTAATAAGAAAGGCATGAAAAGTACACCTGACTTGAGGTTGATAAAGCTCTGGCTATCAGCAAGATAGAGTGAGTAAGAGGCAATAATGAATACTACCCCCATGAAAAGACCGTTATTGATTGCGTTTTTTGTGATCATTAGAACAGAACAAGTTAGTAATATATATGAGTAAGTTTAATATCTTGAGCCAATAATTTGTTCGATATAACTCAACTACTATGAAACTATCAGTATTTATTGTAATCATTTTCTCTTTATCTATAAGTTCTTGTGTCAACGATGGTAAGGCTCCTACAGAAAACACAACAGCAAATCTCAATAAGGCGATCAAAAAAGAAAGTAAGCTCTACGCCAACTATACAGATAATCCGACCACTCAAGATCAGAAGGATGAGAATGCATTGATAGATTACGCGATAGAGAAAGGCTTAGATGTCAAGCGAACGGCCTCTGGTATGTACTACGTAGTCGATGAGAAAGGCAAAGGTGAAGTCATGGTCCATGGTCAACCATTCCAAGCTCATTACTCAGGGTACTTTCTGGATGGTAAAGTATTCGATTCCAGTTACGAGAGAGGGCAGCCTCTTGCAGCTACAGTAGGCGCTATGAATGCGGCATGGAACGAAGCTTTAGTAACCTTCCCTGTAGGCTCTAAGCTGAAGCTGCTGCTGCCAAGTCGATTAGGCTATGGTGCAAGAGGATTCCCTGGTTTTGTGCCACCTAATACGCCTTTGATTTTTGATATGCATATAATGCCGTTAGGAGAGAAGTAGTGGTTCTTATATCCATGTTCGGCGTTGGCTGTGCCTACGTCGCAGTGATGTCAAGATTTTATCTTGAATGATTTGGTAAGAATATTCTAAATGTTCTGTTGGTTCTTAAATCAAAGATTTAAAATCACTCAAGCGTAGGCTCAGCCAACGCTTAGCAGCTACACAATTTTCATGATTTTGGCTGTATCTCAAGTATGATTTATATATTGAATTGCAGCCAAATTATCTATAAGTTCAATAATTTGGCTGCAATTCAGAATGGTGCCTTATAAGTATTTGAAGTGTAATTAATTGATTATTAATTAATTATGGAAAGTCTTATTAGCATCTTATGCTCACTTATATCAAGGTAAATAGAAATAATCTAAGCTAAATGATCTATCAACTGCTGCGCTAATTCGATACCGATCTTTTCTTGAGCTTGTGCTGTGGATGCGCCTGTGTGTGGTGTACATGATACATTCTCA
>CALLAG010000292.1 GCA_938002705.1 uncultured Saprospiraceae bacterium
AGCGTTATTCCTGATAGCCCTTTTAGTCGAGCATCATTGATCTTAAAAGTAAATAAAGAAGGTACTGGAGACACTATCTGAAGTCCTCTATTACCCAATATCTTCCATAACGTAGGACTACTCCCCGCTCCTACGAATAGGATATCAGCCATTTTTTCTTCACCGCTGAGTAAGCTTACAGTATGCTGCTCACCCTCTTCAGCGAGTTTTATATCGACAACTTTAGAACCTAATTCTATTTTTACTTTATTACGCTTACACGCATTCATTAAGCAGTCGATTATGGTCTGAGAAGAATCAGATACAGGAAACATTCTACCATCAGATTCGACTTTAGTTTTGACACCTCTATCTTCGAACCATTTGATAGTATCTGTCGGACCAAATCTCTTGAACGGTCTAAGTAGCGCCTTCTCTCCTCTCGGATAATTAAGAACCAGTTGAGCAGGATCAAAACAATGATGCGTCAGATTACATCTACCACCTCCTGAGATGGAGACCTTAGACAAGACTTTTTTACCTTGCTCTACTATAGTAATGTCTGCATATGGAAATCTCTCTGATGCTTGTACAGCAAAGAAAAAAGAAGCAGCTCCACCACCGATACAGACGATCTTCATACTATTCGTTAATCATTGTCCAGAGTTGATCTTTCAACTTATCAAGCCCCTGCTGTGCTACTGATGATATAAATAGGTATGGCAGATCAACGTCAATATCTGCTGAGATCATCTCTTTAAGTTCTTCATCTAAGAGATCACTCTTAGTGATTGCGAGTAATCGTGGCTTATCTAGTAATTCTGGATTATACTTTTCAAGCTCACCCAGCAATATCTTATAAGCCTTATTGACATTATCATTTTCTGCTGATACCATAAATAGTAACACAGCATTACGTTCGATATGCCTAAGAAATCTAATCCCAAGCCCCTTGCCTGCATGGGCACCTTCTATGATACCAGGTATATCTGCCATGATAAATGATCGCGAATCTCTATACGAAACGATACCCAGATTAGGCACCAGTGTAGTAAACTCATAATTGGCTATTTTGGGCTTCGCTGCAGAGACGACTGATAGCAACGTAGACTTCCCTGCATTAGGAAACCCTACAAGACCGACATCTGCTAATATCTTAAGCTCTAGTATCTTCCACTCTTCTCGCCCTTCTTCTCCCGGCTGAGCATATCGAGGAGTCTGATTAGTCGGTGACTTGAAGTGAGCATTACCTAATCCCCCTCTGCCTCCTTTGACAAATATGATCTCCTCACCATCTTTGGTTATTTCATACTCTACCTCTCCCGTCTCAGCATCTTTAGCTATCGTACCGATGGGTACTTCTAAGATTATATCCTTGCCTTGGGCACCTGACTTGTGTCCACCAGATCCATTCATCCCACGAGTAGCGATGACATGTTTTCTATACTTTATAGGTAGTAGCGTCCATAATTGCTTATTACCTCGGAGTATGATATGGCCACCTCGCCCTCCGTCGCCACCATCAGGACCACCCTTGGCAGTATAATTATCCCTAAAGAAGTGGACCGAACCTGCACCTCCAGCGCCTGTCCTACAACAAATCTTTACATAATCTACAAAATTCTGTCCTGCCATCTGTTTTTATATTGGTTGTAAAATTAGACCTTTACGCTCTAAACAACAATCTAATGGATAAAACTCTACAAGGATACGTTAATTGTGATATCAAAGATTCTATCGCGACTATAGAATTCTATCACCCCTCTCACAATTCATTACCCTCTAACCTACTGAAAAGTCTATCAGACACCATTCTCGCATGTGGGCAAGATGAGAATGTCATATTGATTGTATTAAAGAGTTCTGGAGAGAGAACCTTCTGCGCTGGGGCCAGTTTTGACGAACTTGTCAGTATCGAAAACGCTGAATCTGGCAAAGTCTTTTTTCTGGGTTTTGCCAGCGTCATCAATGCCATCAGGACATGTGGCAAGTTAGTTATAGGCCGTGTCCAAGGCAAAGCCGTAGGTGGTGGTGTAGGATTAGCATCAGCCTGTGACTACTGTATGGCAAGTAAGTGGGCCTCTGTCAAGCTCAGCGAACTGGCTGTCGGAATAGGCCCCTTCGTCATAGGACCAGCAGTAGAACGAAAGGTCGGTCTCTCGGCTTATAGTCAGATGGCTATTAACGCCACAGAATGGATGCCTGCAAGCTGGGCCAAAGAAAAAGGCCTATTCAATGAAGTCTTTGACACCGTAGAGCAACTGGACGAATACCTCAAGCACTTCCTTGATATTACTGTAAAAATGAATCCTGAAGCGCTATCTGGTCTTAAGAAGATATTCTGGGAAGGAACAGAACAATGGGAAGAACTACTTGACAAAAGAGCTCAGATGAGTGGTGAGATGGTACTATCTAAGCATTCTAAAGAAACAATAGGCGGATTTTTAAAAAAATAAATAAAAATAAACTACTGACAATCAGTAAGTTAAACTTAAATCAAAAAATAAATAGAATATTAGCTGTGACTTTGTGACCTTATCCCGTCTAAAAGTAGCTAATGCAATCATTAGCATCCCTAATATTGAGAATTCTGTATAAAATGTTTTTCTTTCATAGGTTTTACATTTTAGAAGAGAATTGATAAAAATGTTTT
>CALLAG010000293.1 GCA_938002705.1 uncultured Saprospiraceae bacterium
GGGTACTTCTATTTACTGCCTCTTGAGTTGAAAGTAGAATAGAATGGACATAGACAAGGCGAGAAGAGGGATTATAGCCTTCGCTAAATGACTGATGAAGAAGGCAGTATATTTTCATTAATACGAAATGTAAGTTTGGGCTTTTAGCTGATGAACAATGGTTCTGTATTTTTCATAACAAAACTACAGTAGTTTACATCGGTCAGGAGACCGACACTTATGTAAAGTGAACGACTACAAGTCGTCACCAACAAAACGTTTATGGTTCATGAAGTCGATTCCAACAGATTAGTAACCATATTATAGACTTCCTCCTCAGGAATTTTCTGTTTTAATAAAGCACTGACTTTAGCATCAGTTTTAGCCTTAATTTTTTTGACAGCAGTATATTGTATTTTTTCAAATTCATCTTGATTTACCAATGGGAACTCGTCTAAGTGATCCTCAAGTTCTACATTTAATAAGTAGTCTACAGTCTTTGATATATAGTTTCTTCAATAGATTTTCTTAGCCGACTTTCTAATGTTTGGTATGTTGTATGATTTGATACCATTATTGAGTAATTCCTGATCTACATCTTCTGAGCTACGTCCGAGCTTTAATTGTTGAACGTAATACTTTGATTGACTTGTCTTTTCCTTATAGTTCATGCGTAGTTATAATCTCTTATTCGAGATATTACTTAAAACTTTATAATAATTATTAACTTGGAATCGTACAATTTTTTTACAACCATAACTTTAATCTATATATGGAAAAATACATTCTTGCAATAGACCAAGGTACAACAAGCTCAAGGGCTATAGTATTTGATAAGAAGGGAAATACGGTATGTGTAGCGCAGAAAGAATTTACACAATATTTTCCTCAGCCGGGGTGGGTAGAACATGATGCCGAGGAGATATGGTCGACTCAAGCTGGAGTAGCAGCCGAAGCCGTCGCTAAGAAAGGACTTGTAGCAGATAGTATCGCCGCCATAGGTATCACTAATCAGAGAGAGACGGTCGTTGTCTGGGATAAGCATACTGGTAAGCCAGTCTACAATGCTATCGTATGGCAGGATAAGCGTACATCTGCGTACTGTGACGAACTCAAAAGCCAAGGCAAGAATGATCTTATACGCCAAAAGACTGGACTCGTTATAGACTCCTATTTTTCAGGTACAAAGGTCAAGTGGATTCTGGACAATGTAGAAGGTGCCAGAGCTAAAGCAGAAAAAGGTGACCTACTTTTAGGAACAATAGATACATGGTTGGTTTGGAATTTTACCAAAGGAGAACGCCACGTCACAGATGTCTCCAATGCCTCTAGGACACTCCTGTTTAATATCAATACTATGAAATGGGATGATGAATTACTAGAGCTACTGACGATACCCAAGAGCATGTTACCAGAAGTCAAGCAATCCAGTGAAGTCTATGGACATACTAATTCTACTTTCTATGATGCCAAGATTCCGATCTCAGGTATAGCTGGTGATCAGCAAGCTGCCTTATTCGGCCAGATGTGTACTAAGCCGGGTATGGTTAAGAATACCTATGGGACTGGTTGCTTTATGTTGATGAATATAGGTGATAAGCCCACGGTATCTAAGAATAATTTATTGACGACAGTAGCATGGCAGATAAATGGTCAGACGACTTATGCATTTGAGGGTAGTATTTTTATTGCAGGTGCAGTCGTCCAGTGGTTACGTGATAGTCTTAAGATAATCAGAAACTCGTCTGAGGTAGAAGCATTGGCGAGTTCTGTAGAGGATTCTGATGGCGTATATTTCGTACCAGCATTCGCAGGTCTCGGAGCACCTCACTGGAACCAGCATGCTCAAGGGACTATATTCGGACTGACAAGAGGTAGTACTGATGCACATATTGCCAGAGCAGCATTAGATTCTATAGCTTATCAGACGATGGATATACTAAAGGCAATGGAAGCAGATTCTGGTATATCTATAAAAGAGCTAAGAGTAGATGGCGGTGCTACAGTCAATGATATGCTAATGCAGTTTCAGTCAGATGTTCTTAATACGGTAACTGTACGACCAAAGGTGGTAGAGACGACAGCTATGGGGGCAGCATTCCTTGCAGGTCTTGCAGTAGGATACTGGGATAATGCAGAAGAGATACAAGAGATATGGCAAGTCGATGAGCGATACAGCCCAGCCACAGAAAGAGAGAAGATCGATATTGATATCAAGGGATGGTACAGAGCGATAGACGCTGTAGAACATTGGTCCAAAAAAGATTAGAATTCCATAACCAAAATATTATAACTATGACGCCCTTTATCGCAGAACTGATAGGAACCGCCGTACTCATCCTCTTAGGTGGGGGTGTCGTCGCTAATGTAGTGCTGAGTAAGACCAACGGTAATAATAGTGGATGGATCGTCATCACAACCGGGTGGGCACTGGCCGTATACGTTGCTGTTGTGATCGCAGGTCCACATAGTGGGGCACATATTAATCCAGCAGTGAGTATAGGACTGGCTGTTACTGGCAAGTTTGCTTGGGCATCAGTCCCTATGTATGTAATGGCACAGATGCTCGGCGCCATGTTAGGATCTGGATTAGTATGGCTGATGTACAAAGATCATTTTGCTGCTACTGATGATGCAGACTCTAAGCGAGCTGTATTCTGTACAGCACCCGCTATAAGAAATACGTTTAGTAATTTATTCAGTGAAGTCTTGGGGACATTTATACTATTGTTTACTATTCTATATTTCACAGATGCTACAATTAATGATACACAGACTGTTATAGGATTAGGGTCCTTGGGAGCACTACCTGTAGCATTTTTGGTGTGGTCTATAGGGCTTTCCTTAGGAGGTACGACAGGTTATGCCATCAACCCAGCCAGAGACTTAGGACCCAGAATTATGCACGCCATATTAC
>CALLAG010000294.1 GCA_938002705.1 uncultured Saprospiraceae bacterium
GTCGAAAATCAATTTCTTTTTAATATTCTAAAATAGTTAGACTACTCTACGCTCTCGTTTGGACAATATTGATCCCGCAAAACATATCAAAAATCAAGAAATCAGTCTCGTATTTATAGAACTTCGCGAGTATAGCTTACAAAAATATATGCACAGCAATTTGCTCTGCTTAAGGAGCCTTTATTACCTCGGAGAAGTCATACTATTTTAGAAATCATACACAAATACAACCTATTGATCCCAGAGGGATCATACCCTATATCTCTACTGATGAAAATATTGCATTGTCGCTGAAGATCGAAAATCTATTATCATTTATGAATTGTCGATTCTGGAACACTTAATATTATACTTGGCATAAGGTTTTATATATATCTCATAGCTTTTTTTATCTTACACAAAAAAATTAGCTATGAGATATTTTATTCTGGGACTACTTATCATTTTCTCTTCACAATTGTGTATCGGACAAGAGAAGAAAAAAGGGGATTCTAAAGATGAAAAAAAGGAAAAAACCTTTGAAGATATTATCACAGATAAAGCCGTATCTACAACGGGTCTATTCAATACACATGAAGTAGAAGGCACTCATTATTTTGAGATACCAGATGACCTACTCGATAAAGAAATCCTTATTGTATCCAGAATATCAGGTTTTGTCAAAAATCTAAATTTTGGTGGTGCAGGAGTCAAATCTAAGCCACAGCAGGTTATCAGATGGCAGAAAATAGGTAATAAGATGGCCCTAAGATCTGTATCGTATAATAGTGTAGCCAGCTTCGAAGATCCTATATACGCATCTGTCATTAATAATAACTTTGAGCCCATCGTCATGATGTTCGATATAGAAACGACTGGTGAGAATTCTACTCTGATCAAAGTCGATCCATTATTTACTAATGACATACCTATGATCAGTGCCGTAAGTGCAGATCAGGTAAAAGACTTTGGTATCAAAGGTGTAGACTCTAAGCGAAGTATTATTACATCTATGAAAAGCTTCCCTCGTAATGTGGAAGTAAGGCATATACTCACATACAAAGGCGGAGACAAACTTCCAGACAATCAAGTCACAGGAACCATGTCAGTAGAGATGAATCAGTCATTCATACTACTCCCTGACGATCCTATGGAGCCAAGATATTACGATGATCGTGTAGGGTATTTTTCTGTAACTCAAACTAACTACAGTCTCGATGACCAACGTACCGAGAAAGAAAGATTCATAACAAGATGGAGATTAGAGCCTAAAGATATGGAAGCGTATAATCGTGGAGAGCTTGTAGAACCTATCAAGCCTATCGTCTATTACATAGATCCTGCGACGCCTACACAGTGGGTCCCTTATCTCAAGCAAGGTGTCAATGACTGGCAGAAAGCATTTGAGAAAATAGGATTTAAAAATGCCATCTATGCACTAGAAGCACCAAGCAAAGAGGAAAATCCAGACTGGTCTCCGGAAGATACCCGATACTCAGTCATCAGATATGTATCTACAGATATACAGAACGCTATGGGACCACACGTCCATGATCCACGTACTGGTGAGATCATAGAATCTGATATTATCTGGTATCATAATGTCATGAAGTTATTGCGTAACTGGTTCTTCATACAGACGGCAGCTATCAACCCAGAAGCAAGAGGAGCTAACTTTAAGCAAGAGACGATGGGTAGATTAATACAGTTTGTGGCAGCTCACGAGGTGGGTCATACATTAGGATTACCCCATAATATGGGAGCCAGTGTAGCTTATCCTGTAGACTCATTGAGGTCAGCACACTTTACTAAGAAGATGGGAACTGCACCTTCTATAATGGATTACGCCAGATTTAATTATGTAGCACAACCAGAAGACGGTGACGTAGGACTTATGCCAGATATAGGAACCTATGATGACTGGTCTATCGCATACGGTTACATGCTCTTACCAGATACACCTACTAAAGAATCAGAAAGACCTGTCCTCAATGAGATGATCAAAGAACATGCAGGTGATCCACTCTATCGCTATGGACGTCAGAGAGGGCTTCCTCTTGACCCTACAGCACAGACAGAAGACTTAGGAGATGACTCTATGAAGGCCAGCGAGTACGGTATCAAAAATCTAAAAAGAATAGTCCCTAATCTCGCAGAATGGACATATGAAGATGGCAAAGACTTCACTCAGACTGAAGATCTATACAATCAGATATTCAACCAATTCAGAAGATACATGGGCCATGTCACTGCTAACGTAGGTGGCGTCATAGAAATCAATAAAACACATGATCAGAAAGCAGCCAGCTATACGCATGTGAATAAAGACAAGCAAGTAAGAGCGATGGCCTTTCTTAATAAGCACTTATTCAACACACCTCAATGGCTTGTCGATGCCAATCTTACAAGAAACTTTGAAGCCGATGGTGTCGTCGATAGAATCAAAAACTTACAGTCAAGTATTCTCAATCAGTTATTCAACACAGGAAGAATGAACAGATTAGTAGAAAACGAAACTGTCAATAAAGCAAATGCTTACACACTCTACAACTTATTTGATAATTCTGAATCTTACATCTTCAATAATATGGATGGTGCTGATTCTTATAAGCGTAACCTACAACGTCTCTATATAGACAAGATGGAATCGATACTTATGTCAGAAAATAAGGATGTCAACATCAGTGATATCAAAGCTGCTGCGAGAGGTACACTTTATTCTATCTATAGTAAGGT
>CALLAG010000295.1 GCA_938002705.1 uncultured Saprospiraceae bacterium
CACTACCAGATATAACTAATATTGAATCAAAAGGAATATATTCAAAGCCCCAAGTACTTAGATTCTTATCGTAAATATTTTGAAATCTATCAATTGATCTTTCTGTATTATATTCTTGAGTTACGGTATTATATTGAACAATATTAATTGTAGTCGGACCAAACCTACCATGTAATATTTATTATCATTCAAAACTGAATTATTAGAAAAATCTAAAAATGGTACTGTGTCACTTCGAAGTGGGTGTAATCCTATCCTATTTCCTTGTAAATCAAAATTAGACACATTAGCTGTCCAACGACCTATTTCTTGATCAAAATACACACCACTCACCAAATATTGTTTATTGATTGTATCTTCTAATACATGATAACCGCTGCTTGGCTCATCAATCTCTATAGCAATCTGCTCTTTGAAGCCTTGTTGAGCAAATAAGCCATTAACTAGTAGTAAATTGAAGATAATAAGTATGATATATTTCAAATTATGTATGTTTTCTTAAAAAAAGGGAGCCTTATCAAAATTAATTAATAAGACTCCTAATTAGTTGTGATTATAAAATTATTAATTTTTTCGTCTCTACAACAGCATCATCACTATCCATCACTTTACAGATATATACACCTGCTTCTAATTTGCTATTTATGTCTACTTGCTGCTTTCCCCGATTCCTATCGAGAGCAGAGCCTTCTACGTTGCTTTTGATTTCAAGATTCTGTCTTGAAAAAGTCGCTGGAAGCTTGGCGGCGGGGACGCCACCAAGAACACCTCGGTTGCTGTTGGCGTCCTCGCCAACAGCTTGCTGGAAAGGCCTGTTAGATATAGAATGAAGAAGAGCAACCCGATTCCTATCGAGAGCAGAGCCTTCTACATCGCTCTTGATTCCAAGATTCTGTCTTGAAAAAGTCCCTGGAAGCTTGGCGGCGGGGACGCCACTAAGAACAAAATGTTGTATATCAATGCTATAACTGTATTACGTCGGCTTTAAGCCGACACTTAGATTCCGTATACGACTACAAGTCGTCACGAACAGTAGTAGGCTTGGCAGCGGAGACACCACCAAGAACAAACCAGATGTCGTTGGCTTGCCAAATACTCGGCTGCTGTTGGCGTCCTCGCCTACAGCTTTCTGGTGAATTTGTGTCTACTCTTTTGTGCATCACATCAACTTAAACTTAATAGGAAGTGTGAATTGTACATTAACTGGTCTTCCTCTTTGCTTGCCTGGGGTCCATCTTTCTTTCATATCGTTCATCATACGGACGACTCGCTCGGCTTCCTTGCCACATTGTATCCCGACATCTCTGACGACTTTGATATCAGACACCTTGCCTTCTTTGTCCACTACAAATCTCACAATGACAGTCCCCTCATTCCTATACTCTTTATCGATCTGTGGGTACTTCATATGCTTATAGATGTATGACATGAGGCTCTTCTCTGCACATGCTCGCTTCTCTTCTCTTGTTCCCTTAAGATCTTCGCAACCTGGAAAACGCGGCATCTGTTCTGCTATCGGCAAGACTTCATCATCATCAGCTCTTTCTATAATCTTAGGTACAGCAGCCTTGGTACTCTGCATCATAGAATCTATGTTATAATGATCGGTAGATATATCTACAGCATCAGTAAAGTCCTCTGTTGTCAATTTTTCTTTGATAACTTTTACTGGAATCACTTTTACTATTGGAGTAGGAACTTTGATCTCTTCTACTTTATCATCCGCAGGTGGTGGTATAATTTCTTTTGGCTTTTGCCAAGTTTGAGGGGTAACAGTCATTTCTTCAGAGAATAGATCTGACATAATATACTCATATGGCTTATGCTCTACTGTAAGATTAATCATAGCGTAGCATATAGACAATCCAGAGACGATACCGATCAAGTAATGCTGCATAGAAAAGTCTACTGATCGGCTCAGGATATGATCCCAATTTCTGCTGATGAGTACATACATCGTTATCGCAATTGATATAGCAAAGACGATCCAAGAGACTTCCGTAATGTTGAGTGAGAATATAAATAGATTCATAGCTTACAGTTTTAGTTAACTATAAGATGGATGCGTGGATGTGTTTTGGTGTACCTAAGTTTTTTTTTGAGGGATAATATTCAAGTGAACATGTTCCTTGGAAAGTATTCGGCACAAAAAAAGAGACCAGCAAAATGAATTACTGATCTCTATATTTTAAATGATAATATTTACATTATCTCTTACTCTAATTTGAATTGTATAGGCAAAGTAAATAATACCTTCACTGGTCTACCTCTCTGCTTACCGGGTATCCACTTCTGAGGCATATTGTTCATGCTTTCTACTACTTTAAGTGCTGCTTCTCCACAACCTGCTCCGATATCTCTTACTATTTTAGCATCCTTTACAGCTCCAGTTTCACTTACTACGAACTGGATGTATACCTTACCATCTATACCATTTTCTTTGGCGATAGCTGGATATTTTAAGTTCTTGTATACGTACTGGATTAGTTTAGATTCAGCACAAGCTTTGATTTCTTCTTTAGAACCTGCGTCCTCACAACCTGGAAATCTCGGCATATCTTCCACAACCTTAAAAATCTCCGGCTCAGCTGGTGGTGGTGGCGGTGGTGGCGGCGGCGGTGGCGGTGCTTCTTCTTCGACCACTGGTTCTGGCTCTACGACATCTTCCTCATCCACACTTAGATCTTCGAATTCTGGCTCATCTTCTTCTTCGATTTCCTCCTCTGGCACTTCTTCGATTACTGGAGGCGGTGGTGGTGGTGGTGGTGGTGGCGGTTCAGCTGTTCTTGGTGGTTCGATCTCTAATTCTTCATCGATATCTAAGTTATACTCAGAGGTATCGATTACTGTATCAAAAGTCGTCCAGCTAAACGCAAACAATGTCGCCGCTAATGATAATACCAATCCAAAAAGGAATACAGGTCCTGAGAATCTGAATGCATTCACATCAGGATACTTGTTTCTAGAATCCAGTGGTGAGGACCATTCGTGTCCTCTATACTTTTCAGTAAGACTGTCTCCTGACTTCTTGAACTTAGATCTCAATATGAAAATCGTGACTAAAGTTGCTAGAACTAAGCCGATTCCCAAAAGAAAGACCGTCGTTCCATTTAAGGTTATATCTCCCATATTTTTAAAAAAATTAAATTGTAAGTCTGTAAATAAGTGCTCCGATCAAAGAGCCAATAATATTAGCAATAATATCATAATAATCAAAATAACGGCCTAAGTCTAATGCACCTTGTAAGTACTCTATCATGGCTCCATAACTGCTACATAATATTATAGATAACAGTATATACTTGATCTGATTCTTAGCTATAGATCTTAACAATAGATAAGACATGACAGAGTAGAATATGACATGTACGACTTTATCGTAATCTATAAAACTATCAATATCAGGACCGTCTATCGGTATCAGAGACCCTACGGTCACTGCGCTGACCCATACTATGAGTGCTATTATTGCTTTCAAATTACGCGGCTCATTTAAGTAGATGCAGTGACTTGAGATTATGGTGTATCTCTAAGATATTAATGAAGAATATTCTTCAGAATTTTTTAGTTCGTCTATTTCTGAGGCATCAGATATACTGATTTTTACGATCCATCCATCACCATAAGGATCAGAATTGACAAGATCTGGCTGATCACCATCATCCTCGTTTAACTTACTATTAAATTCTAACACCTCACCCGATAGGGGCATGAATAGGTCAGAAGTTGTCTTTACTGCCTCTATAGTACCAAAAACTTCATCCTTGGCTATTGTTTCTCCTACTGTCTCTATCTCGACGTAGACAATCTCTCCTAATTCGCTCTGAGCAAAATCTGTGATACCTATGTAAGCGACATCGCCTTCGATACGTACCCATTCGTGCTCGGCTGTATATTTCAAATTTTCTAAAACCTTCATTTCTCTTATGCTTTATTAACTTGTTCTTTTAACCATTTAGAATTAACCGACTTAGGTCGCTCTAACGAAAGACCAAGTGCTCGTGACCAACATGATGCTGCTAAGACGCCCAATGCTCTAGAGACACCAAATAATACTGTATAGAATGTATACTGATCTAATCCATAATTAACTAAGATAGCTCCTGAGTGAGCATCTACATTAGGCCAAGGATTCTTAACCTTGCCCAGAGCTGTCAATATAGGTGGTACAACTTCAAATAATTGCCATACGATCTTTACAAAATCATTATCCTTAATATATTCTTCAGCGAATACTCGCTGTGCTGTGAATCTTGGATCTGGTTCTCTCAGTACGGCATGACCATAACCTGGTATAACCTTGCCTGACGCTATTGTATCATTGATATATTGCTTAACCTGATCATTAGTAGGCTTAGTTGTGCCTAACTTATCTGTCATCTCTACTATCCACTTGATCACTTCCTGATTAGCTAAGCCGTGTAATGGACCTGCAAGTGATGCCATAGCTCCACCAAATGATAGATAGACATCTGCTAATGTAGAATTAACAAGATGTGCAGTATGTGCTGATGCATTTCCACCTTCATGATCTGCGTGGATTGTAAGATATAATCTCATGAGACTCTTAAAGTCTTCTCCTTCTACACCTAACATCTGAGCAAAGTTTCCAGCCCAATCTAATGATTCGTCAGCTGCAATATGATCTCCATTATGATAGATCTTACGATATATAAATGCTGCTAATCTCGGAAGTCTTGCTATCAGGTTCATCGCATCTTCGTAAGTCGCGTCCCAGTAGTCGTTCTTAGACATTCCCTCTGCATATTTCTTAGCGAATATACTGTCCACTTGCATGGCATTGATACCTATGATGAACATTGTCATAGGATGTATATTAGCATCTAAGCTATCAAGTGTTGTATATACTGACTTAGGAATCTCAGCTCGCTTCTCCCACTCGTCACTTAGCCACTCGACATCCTCCTGTGTAGGTATCTCATCTACTAACATCAACCAGAAGAGGCCTTCTGGTAGTGGCTCTTTACCACCATTAGCTTTCTTAGGCAATAATTCTTTTAGTTCAGGTATAGAATATCCTCTGAACCGGATACCTACCTCAGCATCGAGTACTGAAGTTTCCCATAACATACTCTTAATACCTCGCATACCACCCACTATCTGTGAGAGTTTGACTTGATCCATGACCATGTTGCCATGTTCCTTACTTAATGCTTTAATTTCTGTTTTGAGTGCTGATGACTTCTCGTAAAATTTCTGTTTTAATCTATCCATTTTTTAATCGTAGGGAGCTTTATATAATTTGCAGTTTAATAAAAAAATTTATTTCTTGTTAGGTACAGCTGGGCTGGTTTGAATTGTCTGATTCTGAGGTATAATGAGGTGTTTTGCTTTGATATCTTCAGCCATTTTTTGCTGTATTTTGAAGATCTCTTTCTGCTCATCATTTAATATGGCTTCGAATGATACATTGTATGCCTCATCAGCTTTAGCTATTGCAGCATAATCTTTGGTTTTATCTTTCTTAGAAGTTGCTGCATTGTATGCTTTTAGCTTAGTTCTTACTATTTCTTTGTAAGCAGATGCCTGTCCAGCGTCGAGGCTGTATAGACTAACATTCTTAGCCGCTGCTCTATCGACATTGTAATTAACTGTCTGAGCCGTAACTGTGATTGATAAAAGACATAAAATCAAGAATGTTATATATTTCATTTTTTTCTAATTTATTTGGTGTAAAATTGTCCAATTAATGTGAAAGCCTAAATTACAACAATTATGACTATAATATTTAGTAAAAGCTAAGCATTTAACCACTTTATTCAAGACATTTAAAAAGCATTTATTGATTCTAATACAAGAAATATTAATCTCGGAAGAAATCGTCACGGAACATTTCGCTTGTCATCTTACAAGATGCAAAGGGGCTTGCTGTATAGAAGGTGATTACGGTGCTCCTGTAGAAACTTCAGAGCTCACCATAATGAAAGATATTCTGGATAAAGTTAAACCTTATCTTCCTTCAGCATCTGTTAGTAAGATAGAAAAAGATGGCTTCTACACATATAATGACGAGACCAAAGGACACGAGACTGCTCTTATGCCAGACGGTGCTTGCGTATTCATGGGTAGAGATGAGATAGGTATTACCTTCTGTGGTATAGAGAAAGCTTATAACGATGGTAATACAGAATGGAAAAAACCTGTAAGCTGCCACATGTACCCTGTAAGAGCCGTACATAATAAGGCATCAGGCTTCAAGTCACTTAACTATGACCAATGGGATATATGCAGTAGTGCTTGTACTAATGGTGACAAACAACAGATTAAGATATACGAATTTGTCAAAGATGCACTGATAAGAAAGTACGGCGCTGAGTTCTATAATGAATTAGAAGCAGCTGCAGTGCATTACAATAAGGAAAAGCAGGACTAATCGTTACGCTCTATCCAACCTGCTTTAGATTCTGACTTCTGAGCTGGCTTATCATTCATGCTTTCTCTGACTTCAGATTCTATATTGGCCTTAGCATTATTGAATTCCTTGATACCCTTACCGAGACCTTTCATTAATTCTGGCAATTTCTTACCGCCAAATAATAAAAGAACTATAAAAGCTATCACCATCAGCTCTGATGGTCCTGGCATTCCGAATAATTGAATGAGGTTCATATTGAATTATTTGTTACAAATGTAAGACATATATCAATACACTATGGATTAAAATCGACGAATCACACAGGAATCAATAACGGATTAAACTAAATCAATATATGTTAAACTAAAATGAGAAAAGACCATGGTGGATCCACAGTCTTTTCTATATGTCTTGTACCTTATATTCATTATACAGGGTAGAAAAACTGCTCCTGCACTATCTTACCATCTTTGACTCTGAAGACAGCAATCTCAGAATCTTTTTTTCTTTCCTGACCCTTCATAGTAATATCCATATTCATCGTCGCAGAAAAATGATCTCCAGCTACGATCGGTCCTTCGATCTCTACACCATGAAATTCTTGTACCATAGAATTCCACTGTTGTCCTTTAGCTACTATCGCTTCTCTACCCTCTACACGAGCAGGAAACCCCTCCGCTCCTTCCATCTCGATACTTACTGCATCATCAGAATAAAGCTCAGATTGGGCAAGATCCCATCTGCCAGTTGTACAATATTCTTTCCATTTGTTAGCAATTTCTTGTGTTGTCATTTTGTTTAGATTTTTTTTTATAAAGCTATAAATTGTATTTGTAAGAATAAATGATCTCAGCTAAATAAAATAATGCAATCAAGAATTATAGCTCAACTCGTCTCAGCATATCAAAACAGATTATAATTATAGTGGGATTAATCCACTATGATAAACTTCTTTTTTATACTAACATCTTCTTTCTGAATCTCTACAAAATATAGTCCTGCAGGTAAATTCTTAGTCGATATATCCAGACTTGGACGATCTATATCATAAGTCTCCACACGAGATCCTGATGCATCAACGATAGTCGCTGTACCACCATCAAATGCTAATGGTGTCTCCAATGTCAGTACACCATTACGACTTACAGGA
>CALLAG010000296.1 GCA_938002705.1 uncultured Saprospiraceae bacterium
CAGCTATGATCTGTGCCAAAGTTGTCTTACCCACACCTGGAGGCCCCCACAATATCAGCGAAGGTACACGACCTGCTTCTATAACTTTACGCAATGTCCCATTAGTGCCTAGAAGATCTTCTTGGCCTATATAATCCTCTAATGTCAGAGGTCTCATTCTTTCTGCTAATGGTTGCATGGTGTATCATCTTTATTAGGCGCAAAAATAAGATTATAGTTATATGATTGGTCAGAAAATCAATATACGCTTATGATTATTATTGCTCTCTTACGACTTAGGATAACATAAAAAAAGAGATAATGACATCAGTCATCATCTCTTTTATGTATACATATTGTCCTGTTTTATTTAAGTAGATTTCTCGTTTTTACTTGAGGCATCGCAAAAAGTCTTTCCTTAGAAATTTTCTTAGCACTTTTTTCGCAAATACCATATGTTCCATTTTCTAACTTATTTAATGCTGTTTTGTAGTCTTTGTTATTTGCTTTTGTACGTCTTCTCATATTCTTAAGCATCTCCCTATTGCGTATCTTTGATGCGTCAGCGTCGTAGTTCATATCAGAATTTTTAATGTACTCCTTCTGATCAGCTAAGAGATTATTAAGTGTTGTAAGCTCTTCTTTGGATTCCTTAAGTCCACTTTTAAGCATTTCTCTAAATTGCTTGATTTCTTTTTTATTGAATCTATCGTTTTTCATAATTATTATATTTTTTATCTTCTTTAACTATTTTGTTTTTCACTTTTTTAATTTCTTTATTTCTTATTTGTAAATCCTCTTCCGTTTCCTTGATATCTTCTCGAGTAGCCTCGACTTTTCTTTTAAGCTTTATATTTTCACTCTGTAGATCTCTGATATCATTCTCATTTTCTCTTATCTCATTTTCCATATCTTGTTTGTTATCAGCAAGGTCATCTAATGCCTCTTCAGTTTCTTCTATTTGATCCATGTAGTATTCAGGAAGATAATCTGCAATGAATTCATGTACAACTCCTTTCAGGCCTGCGAATGCGGATTGATCTGTTTTTTCGCTAATGTATACGCCATCGCTCTTTTTGGCGAACACATACAACCTTGTTTTTCCTCTGTGTGTCTCATCTACTTTGACGTTAAGTTGTAATAGTCTATCAGATACCTGCGGTATCATTACGTTCTCCGCTGTCATCACATCTTTATTGAAAAATAACAACTTCTTACCATCAAGATCAACATTGTAATTGTCATTCATCCAATCTTCGAATTTATCTTTAATGGTAGAGACATCTGGTTCTAAAGTCGCTGCTACAGCCTGAATATTCTGATCGTCATAAGAAATAAAGTCGTCTGTGTAATCAAGCGTCTGAGCAGATGCTATCGATATAGAGAATAATGCTATCGTGTATATTATATATTTCATTGTTTGTTGTTTTATCGTCTTACTATGAATCGGTTATAAATGTTCGCTCTATATGAGAGACTTAATTATATCGGATGCTCATCCTCTCATTCTATGTAATCCTCTAATATCCGAGAGCTCATTCTTTCTACTAACGGTTTCGAAGTGGATCTTAGTTGTGTTTAATATGTGTTAAGCTTTCTCTGTATACCGCCTATTCGCAATTAAAATATTTTAAAATTCATGGTAACACTTTACAGTATTATCCTACGTAGTGTATAGAGATCTCTCAGACAACCGTATTAAAGAATACATGTCCTAAGGGTATAGGTTTTCACTATTTAAGATTATTGAAAGCGCTACCCGCATAGTCCATTTTTTCTAAAACATATAAAACCATTTGAAATGAACAATTTAACATTGGTCGTAATGGCCACGCTATGCACACTATTGATCGCCTGTAATAAGGAAGAAATAGTCGTCCCATCTAATTATGGTACTCAGGGTACAGATAACATTACCGTAAAGTTTACTGATACGAATAATGTTATTACATCATTCGACTGTACTAATGCAGTTGTAGAATACTATAATTCTACATCCGCATTGATCGAATTGGAATTTAGTGATGATACAAGTATTACGACTTATGGTGATCATATAAGCCTTGTTAGTACATCTACTACGGAGTTAGACGTTGCAGTGGGATCTATTAATCATATTACTGAGGATCTCAATATAAGTATCTGTGGGAGTGTTCTTTGTTATGAGAACTCGGTGATGACAATTACTGGGTCAGGTGTTGATTTTATTGTGGATGACATACCTACAGGGTTTTGATGATTAATACTGTATAGGCAAAATGGACTTCTAACGTTTTGCCTATACCTGTTTCAGACACCATGATTTATAGAATAGAGGATTAAATTCTGATAAATCGATTGTGATCTTTGAATTATATTTTTGTTTGATGAGCTGTTCTATTACTTTTATTAGGTTCAATTGACTCTGATAGTATCTGCCTCTCATTTTCTCTTTATTTCTACTAATTAATCGTTTGAGATTAATTAGATGATCATGCAGATGGTCATAATCTTCAATCATATAGTACGCTATAGCTTGCATGCAGAGGCCTCTTGTTTTTTGTTCTGTTGTTTCATATTGTACGAGGGACAGCAGATCTAATACTTCATTATATTTTTCTGAATAAAAGCTATTAATAGCATCCGCTATTTTTCTTACTGAGTGAGAATCTTTAGTATGTACATTATTAATCCACTTATTAATGAATAATGAAGTGTTACTATAATCTGAATAGAATACTAACTCTGATACAATATTGTGAAACGTCAAGGTATTCATCCTTCCATTAATTATATACTCACCTGATTCCATTCCATAGTTAGCAATCTGTTCGTATATTTTTTTGTCACTGATTTTATCTGCTACCCACATTCTTTTACAGGCTTTATTTAAGTATGAAAATAACAAGTTGTGTAGTTCTGTGTTTTTTTCTATCAGTGTAATGTCTGATATTAACTTTACTAAATTTGTTATGTCTTCATTAGTAGTTATAGACTTAGCAGACTCAATAATATCAGAAAGTTTAGATCCTTTTACGTGGGTTAATGGAGGCTTGATCTTGTTTATTAAGTCATCAAATTCTCCGGGTAATTTATTATTGGCATTATGTAATTCAATTAGATAAATTAATGACTGCTCTTTGAAATTTTTTAATTGGTTATTGACTATTTGATTAAGCAACTTCACATCATGTTTTGCTTTGATTGGGTTATTACTATAATATTGTAAGTATGCAATCTTCTTTAAGGTTTCTGAATCCTTAATATCCAGTTTTTCTTTTCCTTCTATTTTCTTCTCTATCTGATCTGATAGCTTATCAGCAAGATGATATAGTCCTTTTCTATTGTATGCTTTAAGTCTGTAAGTTTCCATTGCATATTTCTCCTTAGTCATTTCCTCTAAAGCAATCCATTCTTCTAACCATAAGAACACTCTTGAGAACATGTTCAAGACAGCTTTGCTAGACATATCAGAAAAGTTATCAGCATGTACATCTTGTACTGTTAGAGATTCTATGCTTTTTCTTTTCTTATATAAATAGTCAATGAGATTCATATTGTCAGAATCATGACCCGTGTGTATAAGAAGATATTTCTTAAAGGTTTTCCATTCTCTATCATCTAATGTAGAAAGAACGGTTAGCAGTTTTGTGTTTTTTTTGGTCAAACTTTGGTGGCATTTGTATTAAAGTAGCTTGGAAATTAAGCTATAATCAATACTGTAATCAATTGATATTCAGAACATAACAAATATATTATCACTAAAAATACAAAATTATCTATAGGATATTAACGGAATTTTGTGTTTTAGAATAAAGTTGCCTGATTTATTTTTGGTATATGCGGAGCTCTTATAGTCGCTGATTACTTATAACCTAAATTTAATTAGATGAATCATCCATTAGATATAAAGCGTATACCTATCTCTTGTGTCAGAACCATAGAGTTTGTTCTACCAGAGCATATAGTAAGAATAGAAGGTATGGAGAATTATTCTAAAGTCTATATCAATGATAGAGAGCCGATACTCAGTAATAATAATATAGGGTTCTACAAAGCCTTTTTGTCAGATTTCCACTTTATAAGTTGCCATAGGTCGCATATCATCAATCCTGATCATATCATCAGATACCATAAGGAAGGCTATGTAGAAATGGTAGGCAATGATAAGATCCCAATTGCACGTAGGAAAAAAAAGGAATTCATAGAATCAGTTATCAAAGAATCATTTAAGATGAGTAGAGTATGGTAATCGACTGACATGAATAGGGCGTTAGTCACTTAGTCAAAGAATTACCTTTTATATAAATCATAGAAAAAAGAAAATAGAAATATAGAAAAACAGAATAACGCAAACAAGTCAACTTTCTAACCCTAACAATTATCAATTATGCAACGCTATCTCATCATTAGTCCTGATCCAGATTTAAGCCATTCTCTGTCTCGGTATCTATACAGATACGCTTCTTTATTTAAGTCATTAGGACAATCACTTTCTTGTACTCAGGCCATCGAGAATGTGGAATTATTACAAGCAGATTTAATATTCATAGATTCAGATTCTACCGATTATTGTATTAATAATTTCTTGACAAGGTACCGGAATCATGATTCTAAGATTGTCGTCATATCTAATGATGATTCATATGCCATAAAGGCATATCAGTCTGGAGCTTATGATTTTATACTCAAGTCTAATTTTAGTCATAGCGTAGATCGTATGATAAATCGCATACTGGCTGAGAATCCATATGTTAATTCCTCGTTTATTCCTGAATATACCGATGTATCACATAACAAGATTATTATAAAAACATCAGAAGGCTATCTATTCTTAGAAGTAGATGACATAGTGAGGGTGCAAGCGGACGGATCTTACTGTAGCATATATCTAACTGATAATACTAAGAAGACAATATCAAAGCCGCTAAGTTATATAGAAAAACAACTGGAACGCAGTAACTACTTCAGAACACACCATAGTCACTTAGTCAATCTTAATTATATATCCATACTCAGTTTTGAAGATGGCGGATATGTCCAGATGCGTGATGGCAGTCATGTGCCTATCGCTCGCCGACGTAAGAATGATCTAATCTCTCAGATCACCCAAAGAGCCTAAAGCTATCCATTATTAGATTGAGTATA
>CALLAG010000297.1 GCA_938002705.1 uncultured Saprospiraceae bacterium
TAGCCTTACAGAATGGCATCAACTTGCAGCTGGCAGTACAACAGGTCAAAGAAGTCAGAAGGACATCAAGTATACCTATCATAATCATGGGATACTATAATCAATTCTTACAGTACGGAATAGAAAAACTACTACAAGAAGCGGCTGATGCGAGAATAGACGGTATGATTATACCTGACCTGCCCATGGATTATTACGACACACATTACAGAGCATTATTTGATAAGTACAATATAAGTATCAGTTTTCTGGTAACACCTGAGACATCATCCTTAAGAATAAGACAGGCTGATAAGTTAAGTAATGGATTTCTATATGTGGTCGCTCAGTCGAGTATCACAGGAGGTCAGAATTCCATAAGAGATAATCAGATCGATTATTTCGAAAGATTAAAGAATATGCATCTGAGGACTCCTAAGCTAATAGGCTTTGGGATACATGATAACACAAGTTTTGAAAAAGCCTGCGAATATGCTCATGGCGCTATTATCGGAAGCGCATTTATCAGATTATTGAGGGATAATGGAATAGAAGCTATTCCTGAGTTTGTAAGAAAAATCAGAAATGCTTAATAATTAGAAGATAATACCTTTATGAATCTGTCAGCCACGAGTGTAAAGATCTTAGCATTAGTGACTATTTTTTCTGAAGACTCTTTCAATTCAATTTTTTGATTTTCGTAAGAGTCATGCAGGACTGATTCTGTATGACATATGTATACGTAAGAAACGCAACTTAAAATGATGAGTACCGAAACAAAAAGCTTAGTAGTTGATTTTTTCATAAATAGGAATTGTTGCTGGTTACATATAGAACGTTAACATATTTATAAAAGTTACATCTAAACGAACTTTTCGATAAGAATCATAAAACTAATGACACTTATATATAAATTATCTAATACATAGCTCATTATATTGATATTATCTAAGCTTTATACTCAATAGGTAGACAAAAGTACGATTACAAGGCATTTAATTGATGAACCTTATGACAGAGTAGGTTAACTACTTTCTTATCATGACTGATAAATAAGATCGTAAGACCTTGATTTACATTGATTTGTCTTAAGATATCTATAACAGAGGCCTTGTTCTTATCGTCAAGAGAAGACACAATCTCATCACATATAAGTAGGTCTGGCTGTACTATCAAAGCTTTAGCGATCAATAATCTTTGACGTTGTCCTCCAGATAATTGATGTGGCAATCTATCTAACAAGCCTTCTTCTAAACCCACATCAGATAATAACTCTATGATCTGAGCTCGTGAGTAATCCAACTTATGAGCAGAGATAACATGATCAAATAAATCAATGACTGGCATATGCGGAGGCATAGCACTATAGGAATCTTGGAATATAATCTGAATAGATCGCCTCATCTGATTCAGATCTGATTTGCGGAAAGCTCTCACATTCTCACCATTAAGCAGATACTCACCATCATACTCATAATCGATACCAGCTATAATCTTAGCCACGGTAGACTTCCCACATCCAGATGGACCTACTAAGCCTGTAATAATGCCTTTATTAATATTAAGGTTATAATCCTCAAGAACGGCTTGGCTTTGTTCAGCTTTCCATAGAGCCGTCGATTTTTTATAAGCTTTATTAATGTGCCTTAGAATAACAATAGGCTGATGATCATCTTCGGATACGCATATGGGAGGCACTACTTCTGATAGTTCCCCTCTGCTATCCGCATTTATAATCATACCGTTACTTATAGTGATATATCTATCGCAAAATCTATCTACCAAGTCCATATCATGAGATACGAACAGGATACTCAACTCTCTATCCTTCTTAATAGACAGCAACAAATCAATAATCTCATTCTCTGTCGCTTTATCTAAGTTAAAAGTAGGCTCATCTGCTAACAGTAGTCGAGGATCATTAGCTAAGGCCATTGCTATCAATGCTCGCTGCAACTGACCACCTGACAACTCGTGAGGATATCTATCACAGAAATCTACAGCAGGACTCAGTAGCACCTCATCTAATAGTGCTATAACTCTATCTTTATTATCAAGGGTCCTTCCCATACGATAACGAAGGCTTACTCGCTCATTAATCTGATCACCTATACTGATGGATGGATTAAGGACCTGTGCTGATTGCTGGAATATAATTCCGACCTCATTACGTCTATAGCCTATAATCTCACTCTCTGATGCAGACACGATGTCTATTGCATCTTCGTCGATGGCATGATATACTATATCACCTGTGATGGTATTATAAGGATACATCTCCACTAACCTTAATATACAGCGCAGTGTCATAGACTTTCCGCTACCTGACTCACCTACAAGCCCAAGAACTTCCCCACGCGATATATCGAAACTGATATCGCTAAGCAATAGCGATTGTTCAGGTGGCTTACCGATACTGAAATTCAAATTCTTTATATCTAATATTGTATTCACTACTTGCTCATGTTATCACTCTAAGCTATAGAAAGTAGAGGTTTTCACCTATTCCCATAGCAGAAAACAACCAATTTCGTATTAATATATTATTAATATAGAAGCGAACATCAATATAAGCGGGCCCGTTATACGTTTATGACCTGGTCAATGTGACAATGCATATAATTAGAGTCCAAATGGGTGTACTTTTGGAGACCGAATAATAAGAGCTGACAATAATGCCTGCTGATTGTAAGGCGTAAAAAAATAACATCAAAATGAA
>CALLAG010000298.1 GCA_938002705.1 uncultured Saprospiraceae bacterium
CGATCACTTGGACAAATGATTTCTTAGGTGATCTCACAGGTACGTGTGGTGCTAATGGTACGACCTTAGTCACATTTACAGCAACAGATGATTGCGGTAATACAAGTACAACGACAGCGACATTTACAATAGAAGATACGACAAGTCCAGTATTAGACTTGCCAGCAGATATCACATTAGAATGTGGAGATGGTATCAATGATGTAGTGATAGAAAACTGGTTGAATAATGCAACAGCAGAAGATGCATGTGAAGGAACATTAGATGTGACGAATACCTATCCAAATGTTTTTGTAGATGGCTGTGGATTAACGGGAGTGACTACAGTTACATTTACTGTGACAGATGCATGTGGTAATAGCAGTACAGATACAAGAACAATCACAATAGAAGATACGACTGCTCCTGAGATTATATTAGAAGCGGAAGACTTGGTCTTAGAATGTGGTGATGATAATGCATCGGCTATTGCAGATTGGGAGTCAGCGTTTGGAGGTGCAGAAGCGAGTGATGTATGTGGCGATGAAGATTTACTATGGAGTATTCTGAGCACTACAGAATTAGAAGGTTGTGGTATGACAGGGACAACTATATATACATTCGTCGTCGAAGATAATTGTGGTAATACAAATACAACGACTGCAAGTGTAATAATAGAAGATACGACGGTTCCAGTATTTGATAGATTGCCACAAACGCAAATGTTAGAATGTTACCCATCTGGTAATGATATTGCATTAATCTCATGGCTTAACAGTAATGGTGGTGCTATGGTGTCTGATAATTGCACTACAGAATTAGAATGGGATTATGATCTTATCAATGTGACTTATGATTGTGATGATAATGGCACGAGAACCTATAGGTTCTATGTCACGGACGAATGTGGTAATGTATCTACGGCTGATGCTGATTTCATAATATTTGATAGCTCACCTCCAGAAATCACCAAGGACGCAGAGCCATTTTTGGCTGAATGTAATGGAGCAAGTAATGCTATAGATATTCTCTCTTGGCTTAATAATAATGGTTATGCTACAGCAGAAGATATATGTGGTAATGTAACTTGGACTAATAACTATGGATCTATAGAAGGTGATTGTGGTACGACGGGAGATGTCATGGTTACATTTACAGCCACTGACGAATGTGGTAACGCATCCACTACAGCGGCTACATTTACAATCAATGATACAACTGCTCCTGTATGGGAGATACTACCTCAAAATTTAGAAGTTAATTGCGATGGTAACACTGATCCGATGGGTAGAGTAGAAGCGTGGTTAAATACAAGTGGCGGAGGAGAAGCAGAGGACGATTGTAGTTTAATTGTGTACTCTAATAATTTTGAAAACATCGAGTTAGAATGTGATATGCAGGGTGGAGTAGAGGTGACATTTGTTGCAACGGATGCTTGTGGAAACTTTACAACTGCGACTGCGATGTTGACATTGACTGATGATATCGCTCCAGAAATTACAACGCCAGCAACTGATGATATCGTAGAATGTGATGGCAGTGGTAATGTGACACAATTACAATCTTGGTTAGATAGGCAAGGTGATGCAGTGGCAGCAGACTTATGTAGCGCTAATGTGGAATGGTCATACAGATTAGTAGAGACAATCGAGTCATGTGGATTGACATTAACGCATAGGTACGCTTTTACAGCGACGGATGCATGTGGTAATCCTTCTCTTGAGACGATTGCAGATTTTGTAATAATAGACGAGACGTCACCAGAATTTTCATCTCTACCAATGGCGGAAGTTGTAGAATGTGATGGTGCTGGTAATGATGCAGAACTTGAATCTTGGTTAGCTGCTTTTGGTGGCGCTACAGCGACAGATATATGCAGCAATGTTATAACATTCGAGTATGACTTAGTCAGTGAAGAAGATAGTTGTGGTATCTCAGGTATACAATTGTACAGATTTACTATTACAGATGATTGTGGTAATAGCGCCTCAGCTGAAGCGACATTTACAATAGAAGATACGACTGTGCCACTTATAGTAGGAGGAGAAGATATGCTTGCTGAAGAATGTGATCCACAGCAGGCAGGTAACTTTGAGGACTTTGATTTCTGGAGAGAAAATCATGCTGGTGCTACTGCTACAGATATATGTGGTGGCATTACTTGGACAGATAATTATGATCCAGCTAATTGGGAGACGGTGTGTGGTAATACACGATTTATTGATGTCACATTTACTGCGACAGATGATTGTGATAATAGTTCTGAGGTTACTCATAGATTCGGTATCGGAGATGTGACACCGCCTACATTTGTTAATTGTCCACGACCTCCAGTTGTAGTTGATGCACCTGACGGATGGTGTAGTTCTTATGTCAACTTTGCATTGCCTATAGCTGAGGATAATTGTAGTGATGTAACGGTAACGCAGACAGATAGTACGGGGTATCAGTCAGGTGATCTATACCCTGTAGGACTTACATTACTCACTTACGTAGCAGAGGATGCTTGTGGTAATACAAGTAACTGCGAGTTAAAGATTATAGTCAATGACTTCCATACGCCTCCATCGATAGTATGTCCTGATGATGTCACGGTAACAAGTGATGCTAAGACATGTGGTGTTATTGTCAATGGAATAGCTCCAGTATCATATGAGGATAATTGTCCTACTAACTTAACAGTGATGTACGAAATTATAGATGAGACAGGCTTTAGTATAGCGTGTGGATTCGAAGATGCAAGTGGTTATCTGTTCTCAGTAGGTGAGCATACTGTAGAGTATACAGTTGTAGATCAGCCATTACTTCTGATAACGGAGATTATACAAGATGGATCTATTACAGGTATCGAGATTACTAACTTTGGTCCGGCAAGTATGGACATCAGTTGTCTTGATATCGTCAGAGAATCTCCAGATACGGAAACACATAATGTACCTAATGGAACAGTATTGTCTGTAGGTGATGTGTATACACAAGAATTTTCTGATATCAACTCTGCTTCTGCTGCAGGATACTATATCGCTTTTGCAGGAAGAATAATTGATGGAGTATCTATCAATGGTTATACTGCATCTAATTATATATTTAGCGGAAGCGTAAGTGGAGATAATATATTCAGAAATAGAATATGCGATCATGATAGTTCTGACGACTTTACATCAGGACAATCTTGCTTCGGAGGGTCTTACGGTATCTTCAACGAAGGGTTGCCTCTGATGACTGATAACGGTACGACGGTAGGACTACAAGAAGCAGTTCCAAGTGTAGCAAGTTGCTCATTCGGCGTTTCTGTTGTAGATGAGATAGCACCTTTCTGTGCAGAATATGATACGACGAGATATGCTTTAGAATTACCTATAGATATAGATCCATTTGAATGTACAGAAATTTCATTTGATGTTACAGCGGGTATAATCGTAGGTGATGTTAATGTGAGTGATATTGTTATTAGCATACCAGATGCGAGTGATATTAAAGTTACTCTGACGAGTGCTGAAGGGACGACAGTTACTTTATTTAATAATCTATGCTCTGGCACTTCAGATATTGATATTAGTATCGATGAGATGTCAGATAATGCATTAAGTAATATTAATTGTGCACCGTTAGGTGGTGGAGAGACTTATCAGGCGATAGGTGATCTATCATTATTATATGGTGAGCAAGCTGGCGGTATATGGACATTAAGTATTCAGAATGATGGAGATGGTGTAGGTGAGGTAATATCATCTATGTTAGAAATATTAGAATTAATACCTTACAGCCAGTCTGATGTTGTGCTTAACAATGATGAGGGTGATTGTGGTGCTTTATTCACATGGAGGCACCCACTTGTGGCAGACAATTGTGGATTCGGAATAGGAGATATCAGATATGAGACGAATGATGACTTAAGCTTACCACAATCTGGCGATTTTGCGCAGGGTGAGTTAATAACCGAGTACTTTGAAGTAGGAACGACTACTGTCTTCTATACGATGTTAGATGCACATGGTAATAAGTCACAATGTAGTTTTGATGTAACTATTAATGATGGACAATTACCGCTTGTAGATCCATCAACCTGTGTAGATCAGATCATACAATTACAATCGGGTGAGTGTACGGCACCATTATCGGCTATAACATTCCCGTTAGTCCTTGATAACTGTGGTAGTTCTAATCTGACTTCAAATCTAGAGACAAGTGGATTGGTCGCTGGATTCCATGATATGCAGTTATTCTATCAGGATGTAGCGGGTAATATTGTACCATGTAATTTTTCTATCACTGTCTTGCCATATGAGCCAGCTGGTAATCAGATTAATTGTTTGGGGCAAGTTAACCTTAGTTTAGGTCCTGATTGTATGGAGGAAGTAGATGCGGATATACTATTAGGTCCAGGTGGTGACTATGGATGTTCGGATGACTTCTGTATTACATTGATAGATGAGAATGGGGTAGAGATAGGAAACTCTACCGATGGCACTAATGTCGTAGATGAGTCACATATAGGTCAGCTGATTACGGTCAAGATATGTTTTGATTGTGATGGAGGTAATTGTTGTTGGGGTAATCTATTAGTAGAGAATAAACTTATCCCAGAAGTGGTCTGTCCACCTGATGTAACGATACCTTGTAATCAGATCTTCTTACCGCAGATAACTGGGGAGCCTGCAGTAGAATCATGTGAGCAAGAAATCTACTTCAGCTATGAAGATAACTTTACATCATTAGGTATGTGTGCAGATCCATCAGCAATGCTTGAGAGATTATGGTATGTAACTGATGAGAGTAATAATGTGATAGAATGTATTCAGAATATTACGATAACGAGTTTTGATATCAATGATGTTGTAATACCAGCTGATACGATACTGACGGATAGAGTAACATGTGAGCAAGTCGTTCTTGACGAATCATATACGCATCCAGATAGTACTGGATGGGCAACGATAGGTGGTGTACCGATCAGCGAGACTGGTGATGGATTATGTTCTCATTTCTATAATTGGGACGATCAGATATTATATAACTGTGTCGGTAGTTATGAGATCCTACGTAAGTGGATCATCAGAGATATGTGTGAGCCGATCGTACCTGGCGTTAATCCGATAGAGAGATTCCAGTCGATCAAGGTCTTAGATAATATGCCGCCACAGTTTACAGATTGTCCTACGGATATAACTGTATCAAGTCGTCCGTATGACTGTACAGCAGATATTTATCTTAATGATTATATGCCTGAGATTACAGAATTATGTGGCAGTATAAAAGATACATTGATCACTGTCACTCCAGGATCAGTTACGGAAAGTCCAGCAGGACAATACTACTTGACTAATCTTTCTGCAGGTATGCATACCGTTAAGATCACGGTAAGAGACCAGTGCAGTAATTTCAACAGATGCACATTCTCGATTAATGTTATAGATAATTCTGAGCCTAATATCGTATGTGATCAAGACTTGAATGTATCTCTCAGTAGTTCTGGAATAGCAGAGTTGAGAGCTGAGATATTTGATGATGGATCATTCGATAATTGTACTGCATTAGAATATGAGGTATTCCGTATGACAGATTCTTGTGGTGATGAGAGTGATCTTGAGCCAGGCGAAAGCATCAAGGTATGTTGTGCTGATGTATCTAATAGTCCTATACAGGTTATGCTGCGAGTGTGGGATGATGCAGATGGTGATCATGTATGGGGTAGTGCTGGAGACTTGAGTGCCGAGTGTATGGTCAGGCTTCATGTTACGGATTTCCCACTGCAGAACTTTACATGTCCTGATGATGTGGTAATTACATGTACGCAAGATTATGAGAATATCAATCTTACTGGAGCACCAGCTAATTCTTCTATCTGTAACTTAGAGCCATCTACTTATGTAGACGACATACAGTTACTGACAGATTGTAGTACGGGGCAGATAATAAGAACATGGACAGTAGATGCGACAGGGCAAGAGTGTAAGCAGACAATAAGCTTAGAAGCTGCAGAACCATTTACAGAAGATAATATAATATGGCCAGCAGATTACGAAGGTGATTGTGCTAACGGTCTACCTGATGATGAGCCTATACTCAATGCAGCAGGTTGCTCTATGGTGGGGATAAGTGTGGAGTCTGATACTTTCTATTTTGCTCAGGATGTATGCTTTAAGATATTGAATACATGGACAGTCGCAGACTGGTGCCAGAGACCTGCTAATGCAGATCCGAGTGACATGACAGGCTTATGGACTTATCAGCAGGAAATAAAAATTACAGAATCAGAAGGGCCTATTATTAATTCTTGTGCTGATTATGAGGTTAGTTTATCGTCAGAAGATTGTATACTTCCAGAGTTGATATTGTCTAATTCTGCAACTGATGATAGTTGTGGATTTATACAAGATGTAGACTGGACATACCAGATCGATACAGACGGTAATGGAAGTTATGATGTTACTGGTGATGCTCAGACAGATAATGTGTCAGTGACGCTGACAGATCTTGTAGCTGGAGATATAACAGTATTGTGGGCGGCATATGATGGTTGTGGTAATAATACTGCATGTACGCAGACGATTACAATAGCTGATCAGAAAGCACCTAATGCAGTATGTGTTAATCTGACTGCAAGTGTGATGCCATCTAATGGACAGTTACAATTATGGGTTGCAGACTTTAATGCATCAAGCTCTGATAACTGCACAGCACCAGAAGATCTCATATTATCATTCGAAGAGAATAGCATAGAGGGCTTTATAGATTTTGATTGTGATGATATCACTAACGGTATACAAGAGACCGTCAGTGTAGAGGTATGGGTTACAGATGAGGCTGGTAATCAGTCATTCTGTACAGCTATGATAGAACTACAGGATAACAACGATGCATGTCCTGATAATACTACTATGAGGGCTGCAGTCGGTGGAGCAGTGATGACTGAGGAGGTAGAGCCAGTCACAGATGTAGAGACTTATCTTGTCATGGGAGAAGCAGAGACATATTTAGATATGACAGATGACGACGGCCACTTTATCTTTGATGATATGCCGATGTCAGAAGCGTACCAATTAAGAGCTGAGAAGAATGTAGACTTCCTTAATGGGGTAACGACCTTAGATTTGATATATATACAATCTCATGCATTAGGTAAGCAACTATTAAGTTCTCCATATAAGGTCATCGCTGCTGATGTTACTAATGACCAAAGCGTGACAGCATTAGATATTATAGAATTGCGTAAGCTGATATTAGGAAGAGTCGATACATTCAAGAATAATCAGTCATGGAGGTTCGTAGATTCTAATTTCGAATTTATAGATGATCTTAAGCCATTCCCGTTTGATGAGACGATCATAGACAGGACTTTGGAGTCACAGGCTATGGATAATAATTTCGTAGGTATCAAGGTCGGAGACGTTAATGGTTCAGTAGACGTGTCTGCAGCATCTTATGATATAGAGAAGCGAGCTTATCATGATCTGTATTATACAGTAAGTACAATAAGTAAGGAGAGAGGAGCATTGGTTCCAGTATTCTCTAAGGATAATAATATCATACATGGATTCCAGTTTACCTTAGGATTATCAGGTGGAGAAATCGTAGATCTGATCCCAGGAAGTGTAGATCTGGATTCTGATAACTATCATATCGATGAAGAAGGGCAAGTTCATGTAAGTTGGCATTCTACAGATGGAGCAGTGTCAGGACCGAGCATACCGTTATTCTATCTTGATATAGAAGACGCTTACTCTAATGATCTACATATGTCAGTCATAGAAGAGCATATAACTCCAGAAGTCTATGTTAATGAATCATGGGAGACACGTATCCCGGCATTGACATTGATGTCAGTAGCTGATCAGGAAGAGTATATCCTCTATCAGAACGAACCTAATCCGTTCTCTGATAAGACAATAGTTAAAGTGTACGTACCGACACCTCAGACGGTCAACTTAAAAGTCTATGATGCCAGTGGAAAAGTCCTCTACTCAATTACGGAAGACATAGATGCCGGTGATCATGACTTCTTAATCACTAAGGATGATATAGGTATAACAGGATTACTATACTACACAATCGTCAGCGATAGTTTCTCAGAAACTAAAAAGATGATTGTCATAAAATAATACGACTCTATAATTGTTTAATAATGCACCGGGACTTTCTCGGTGCATTTTTTTTGTGGGTTATTTATATAGAGTGATAATGAAATGATAACTTGAGTCATATAATATATCATAGAAATTGATTCCAATGGAAAAATTAGAAGGTCACTATATAAAAAGCTTATTCGATAAATACTTCGAAGCACCAGTCGATCTATGGGATCAATTCTCAGAGAAGATGGTCTATAGACAATTCGATAAGAATGAAATCATAAAAAATACCCACGAGACAGAGCATTATATCGATCTGATTATAAAAGGATCTATCGGTGTGTTTATGTGGGCTGATAATCATAACAAATGTTTAGATCTCTATTTTGAAGAGGATTTTAGTTGTGATTTTATGTCATTTATAGATGGTAAGCAAAATGAATTATTTACGCAAGCCTTGGAGAAAACAGAAGTCTTTTCTATTGCAAAATCTAATGTGAATGAACTCTACGATGAGCATATCATAGGACTAAAGATATATAGAGCCGCTACAGAATCCCTATTTATACATAAGCAAGAACAACAGATAGCACTTCTCAATATGACAGCAGAAGAAAGGTATCAATCTCTCATGGATGAAAAGCCAGAACTGATACTCAGAACTCCATCTAAGCATATCGCTTCCTACCTCGGTATCACACCAGAGAGCATAAGCAGAATCAGAAAGTCTAATCCAACAAAGTAAAATTGACCATAGGTCAATTATTTTAATAATGTCTGAATCTTGATTTTCAGGATTATAGGATTATCAAATTCACTTTTGGTAATGTAACAGGTAGCCCACCAATAATATTATTATGGAGTAGTATAGGAATTATCCCATCTGGTATCATCTTGTTTTTTATAGTGTGTTCAATCGGTGTCCTAAGGGGAAAGCTTAAGCGAAAGTAATATCTCAGTTAATCATTTATCATTAACAATTAACCATTAAAGA
>CALLAG010000299.1 GCA_938002705.1 uncultured Saprospiraceae bacterium
GCCTGCTGGCTTATGGAATGAGGTAACTGGCGGCGGAGGTGGCAGCACAGCTAAGTATATCCAAGATGAAGGAGACAAAAACTATAGAAGAAGCCTATACACTTTCTGGAAGCGGACTGTGCCTCCACCTAACATGATGCTTTTTGATTCTCCGACAAGAGACTTCTGTAATGTCAAAAGAGAGAATACAAGTACCCCACTACAAGCACTTGTGCTTATGAATGATCCCCAGTACTTAGAAGCATCAAAAGCACTTGCCTACAGAGCCATACATAATAGCGAGACAGACAAGAAGGATATCATACAGTACATGTTTACCCTAGCGACTTCTCGACCTGCAGAAGAGACAGAGCTTATGACACTAACAGAACTATACGATACAGAATATAATCGCTATGAGGATAATCCTGAGGAGGCAATAGCATTACTTAATAATGGTCAAGAAATCGCCGACAGCAATATAGACCAGACCGTATTAGCAGCATATACTTATGTCGCTAATACAATCTTTAATCTAGACGAAACAATTAGAAAATCTTAGTATGAAAAATCCAGTAGACGAAAGATCATACCTACTTAACAGAAGAGCATTCTTATCTAAAAGTAGTATCGGCATAGGCGCAGCTGCATTAAGTAGTATTCTTGGTGCAGGACTTATAGGAGGCTGTAACTCTAACTCAAATCCTGCCGAGATGCTGGCATCTAATTCTAGTGCCCTTAAGCATCTCCATTTTGCCCCAAAGGCCAAAAGAGTTATCTACTTATTCCAAAGTGGCGGACCGTCACAGCTAGAACTCTTTGACTATAAACCCCTGTTAAAAAAACTAAGAGGACAAGAGCTACCAGAAGAAATAAGAGGTGGCCAGAGACTGACTGGTATGACATCAGGACAGACCTCCTTCCCACTCACTAACTCACTCTACGGCTTTAATCAATATGGGCAGAGTGGGATGTGGATGAGCGACTTACTCCCTTATACATCTAAGGTCGTAGACAACATCTGCATGATCAAGTCCATGTATACGGAAGCTATTAACCATGATCCCGCGGTGACTTTTTTTCAGACAGGATCACAACAGCCAGGAAGGCCAGCGATAGGTTCGTGGTTAAGTTATGGCTTGGGATCCGAGAACAAGAACTTGCCTGGATTCTGCGTACTCTTATCGCGTGGTACAGGCCGACCATTTGGACAACCCTTATATTCGCGGTTATGGGGTAATGGCTTCTTACACTCCCTACATCAGGGCGTACAATTCCGATCAGGAAAAGACCCCGTACTCTATCTTAATGATCCTAAAGGTATGTCTAAAGTCAGCAGAAGAAACATGCTGGACAAAGTCGCTGAGCTAAATCAAAAACAATATGAAGAGTTAGGTGATCCAGAAATCCAGAGCCGGATATCACAATATGAGATGGCATACAAAATGCAAACATCCGTGCCAGGCCTGATGGATATATCTAAGGAGCCAGATCATATATACAAAATGTACGGACCAGAATCTACACAACCGGGCACATTTGCATCTAACTGCCTCCTGGCGAGAAGACTGGCAGAACAAGACGTCAGATTCATACAGCTCTACCATATGGGCTGGGATACGCATGACAACTTACCGTCAGCGATTAAGAATCAAGCTCGCGATGTAGATCAAGCCTCAGCGGCACTGATCATGGACCTTAAGCAGAGAGGTATGCTCGATGATACATTAGTTATATGGGGTGGAGAATTTGGACGAACAAATTACTCTCAGGGCCTACTCACTGACACTAACTACGGCAGAGATCACCACCCACGATGCTTCACCATATGGATGGCTGGCGGAGGGGTCAAGCCTGGTATGGTATATGGCGAGACAGATGATTATGGTTATAATATAACTAAGGACCCTGTCCATGTCCATGACTTCCAAGCGACTATGCTGCATCTATTAGGTGTAGATCATGAGAAGTTAACATATAAGCATCAGGGAAGAAGATTCCGACTTACGGATGTACACGGTAAGGTCATGCATGATCTATTAGCCTAATAATCATAATCGACAGACGCCCTTATAATGATTAGAAGAAAATTCATCACCGACCTTAGCTTAATGACTCTTGCCGGATTTGCGAGTAACAACTTACTGGGTTCTAATGTCGAGGATTATAAAGATGTCATCATAGGTCATAATTCGCATAGATACAAAGTAGATCTTAACTGGGGAGCTCTGGACAGTAAGCAATTTCCTGTCAATGACTGTCATGAGATGGTGCAAGACTCCCAAGGCAGAATTGTCTTACTTACTAATCATACTCAGAATAATGTCATCATCTATGACAAGAAAGGAGAACTTATAGAAGTGTGGGGAACAGAATATCCAGGAGCACATGGGCTTACGCTAAATGTAGAAGATGGTCAAGACATTCTATACATAGCTGATAATCAAAGACACGAGATTATCAAAACAACGATAGATGGTAAGCTTATCAAAAAATTTCCCTGTCCCGATATCAAAGAGTACAAAGAAGATAATCAATACATACCTACAGAAACAGCTATAGCTAATAACGGTGACGTGTACGTAGCTGATGGATACGGACTACAGCACATATTACATTACAATTCTGATGGACAATTGCTCAATGTATTTGGAGGCCGAGGAGATGGGCCAGAACATTTTGATAATGCTCATGGCATATGTATAGACAATCGTTCTGGAGAGGAGACATTACTGATTACTGCACGTACGCAGAATAAGCTAAAACGATTCTCTATGGACGGACAACTTATCAATGTCATCGACCTACCTGGCGCCTATATATGTAGGCCAGTCATACATGGTGACGATCTATATATGGCTACAATCTGGTCGGGAGATGGTAAGCCCAATACGGGATTCGTCTCTATATTAGATAAAAACGATATACTGATCTCTGCACCAGGCGGAAGCACTCCGACGTATACGGATGGCCAGTTACAGAGCATGTATCAGACCATGAAGATATTCCAGCACCCACACGATGTATGCATCGATGATGACGAAAATCTCTACGTAGCACAATGGAATTCTGGTAAATCATATCCTATAAAACTATATAGAGTATGATAAAATCAATATATGCAATCACAATTGTCATCATAGCGATGACTCTCATAGGCTGTTCTACTAAGAAGTCAGCAGCTACAAAAGAACTTAATAATCCCGCTGAAAAATTAAAAACCCACCAAGAAGTCGATATCGATTTCCTTCAAGAAAATAATGTACAATTAGCCAAGCCACAGCTTATGATTGATTCTATATTATTTAAAAAATCAGCAACTATAACTATAGGCTTAGATCTGGAAGATGTGATTATAAGATATACTATAAATGGTGGTACACCACATTTATACAGTCATCCTATACAGATAATGGAAACTGCTGTACTCACTATAACAGCAGAGAAATCTGGATATAAGTCAAGTGCAATATCAGATATCCAAATCATTAAAGTACCTAATAAAAAAATAAATGCGACAGTAACCCTTGCTCAGAATCCTAGCGAAAACTACCCCGGCAATGGTGCTCAATCATTAATGGATTTAGAACAAGGGACACTTAACTTTAAAGAAAATAATGAGTGGCTTGGTTTTCAGAATGATGAGATAGATGTCAACATCAGCTTTAATGATCCAACTAGATTAAAGTCTCTCTATTGTTCCTTACTCATAGACCACGGAGCTTGGATCTTCCAACCAAAAGAAATCCAAATCTGGAATAAAGATCAGATGGTAGGAAATAAAACCTTCCTTACTCCTATTAAGCAAATGGATGCAGCCTTAAAAATTATACCTATAGATATACTTGAGGGCACATACTCTGATCTTATTGTAAGAATAATAAATAGAGACAGCATACCCCATTGGCATCCAGGTGCTGGCACCCCACCCTGGTTATTCATAGACGAAATCATAGTAACATGGTAGCAGAGATATTAGGAAGATTTCATCCACTGATCGTACACATGCCTGTAGGTATGCTTATACTGGCATTCTTAATAGAGCTCGCCAGTAAGACATCCAGATATGCTCAGCTAAGATCGGCCCTACCATTCGTCTTACAAGTTACAGTGCTGACTTCACTGTTTGCATTTCTTACCGGGTGGATTATGCCTAAGGAAGGAGATTTTGATGAGCAACTCATAAGCCTGCATCTGTGGTCTGCTGCGAGCATGACGATCACCAGTATCCTCTTGTGTTATCTCGTATATCAGAAGCAAGGGATAGGTAGAAAGTTATACTTCCCCACTTTTGTAGTCGCTATGATCCTACTTACAGTTACGGGACATTTCGGTGGAAGTCTCACTCACGGAGAAGGGCACCTCACTAAGCCTTTGACCAAAAAAACTAAAGTCATCGTCACTGACGTGAATCAACTAGCCATATACCCAGATCTTATAGTTCCTATACTTAAGAAGAAGTGCTACAGCTGTCATAATGAAGGAAAGAAAAAAGGAGAGCTCATCATGACGACAATAACAGATCTGATGACAGGCGGCACACAAGGCCCTATAATCGTCAGTGGAGATGTATCCAATAGTACACTGATACAGAGAGTACACCTACCAGAAGATGACGAAGAGCATATGCCCCCTAAGGGAAAAGCTCAACTCACTAATAATGAAGTCAAACTCATAGAATGGTGGATCAGTAACGGAGCAGATCCCGCATCAAAAGTAGCGGACATAGAACAAGGACAAGAAATCAAAGAAATACTCAAAGGTTATGAGCAAGGAACCAGTCAGTTAGATGGTAGTAAGTTAGATATCATTCCTGCCGCAGAGATTGCTGCGCTGGCTGAACAGCATATTACCGTTGTTCCAGAATCTAAGAGTAGCCCTTTCGCTTTTGCAGGATTCCAGAGAGACACCATGATCGCTTCTAGTAAACTAAAAAAACTAAAAAACTACGCAGAAAACATCACAGAAATCGATCTATCATTTACTAATATGAATGATGATATGATGTCACAGCTTCGTAGATATAAGAATCTACAGAAACTCAAGCTACAGAATACTCAAGTCAGCTCAGAAGGACTCAGGCATTTAGAAGAACTACAACATCTCACTCTCATTAATCTATACGGCACACAAGTAGATGATAAAGCATTCTCGTATCTGAAGAAGATACCTGCACTTACAAGTATATATCTATGGCAATCTAAGGTTACAGACCAAGGCGTAGAGGCATTCCGAGAAGAGAAACCACTCATCCAAGTCAGTTACAAAATAGATCAGTCACTATTCGGTGATGCAAGACTTAAGCCACCTACTATCACTGCAGAGAAAGACGTATTCGAAGATAGCCTCGAAGTAACATTGAGTTTAAATTTTAAAAATGTCGACGTCTTCTACACCTTAGATGGCTCTATACCTGATAGTACATCTATGAAATATGACTCTTCATTTCATATAATTAATACCGCTTCTATAAAAGCCATTACTTCTAAGGAAGGATGGCGGACTTCCGAGGTCTCAGAAAAGGTCTTTGTCAAAGCTGGACATAAAGCTACATCAGCCACACTTGCCAAGCTACCTAACAAAAAATACCCTGGCCAAGGAGCACTATCATTAATAGATCTACAAAAAGGGACTGCAAGTTTCTCCGACGAAAGATGGATAGGATATGAAGCTGAGCATATGACTGCAACTCTTGATCTCGGATCTAATAAGCCGATACATAATATTGTCGTAGGTGCACTGGAAGATACCGGCAGTTATATCTTTTTCCCTAACTCCATTGAGGTCAAAACTTCTAATGATAATCGTAACTTTTCTCCGATTGCAAGATTAGATATCCCGACAAGTACTGCACCCAATTCTGGAGAACTAAGATCATTCTTATTAGAATTCGATGAGACAGCTGCTCGATATATCAAGGTACAGATCCGAAGTATCCTTAAGAATCCAGAGTGGCATGCCGCTCCTGGTGCTAAGAACTGGATCTTCATAGATGAGATACTTGTTAACTAAGAAAGATTGAGTTAAGATTACTTCATATCAGGAATATGAAATTTAAAATTGTAGCAGAAACTATATATGACTGCACTCTTGAAAGTGCCTTTAAGACACCGATGCTATGTGATCTGTCAAAAATACATACAGGATATATGTTTATGCCAAAGGTCACACATACTACACATGATGAGAACTGGGGTAAACCAGGATCATCTAAGAAAGTCTATGTTGATAAGTCACTGACTCAAAATGGTGGATATGCCTCTATGGACAGAGTCCTTGAGCGGGAAGAAAATAAGTATTGGAAAATCCAAGTAGATGATTTTCAATCATGGGTTTTAGGCTTTCACAAATTTATAGGAGAATGGAAAGTAACAGAAATAGAGAATAATAAAGTCTTGGTAAAATACACATATTGGTTACATTCTGATATACCAATTCTATATCCACTTAATTGGATATTTGTTCATTTTTTCTGGAAGTCATATATGAACAAAGTATTAGAAAATGTAAGGCAAATGACTATCAATAATGAGCCTTACTTGTATGACTAATTAAGTAAGAATTTAAGTAACATACTCCATATCTATACTCTTTTATCTTACACTATCTGATTGAGCCTCTCCCTATTGATTTCCCTATAGCCTATTCGTCTTCAGACTAATCTTGTAATATAAGCCTACTCGTACAACACTCATCTGCCCTTATAACTTTCTGGTGTAATTATTGCACATAGTAATCAATTAGAAGAGAATGAACCATGCATAATATTACAAGTGATCTCAGTAGAGCTCAGATATCTCGTGCCGCAATAGAGCGACTATACATCGCCATGAGACACCTCATGATACGAGGAGCATATAAGCCCCTTGGTGTATCAGGAGAGGCTATGATTAAGTCACTTCTGGATCTATCACCTGAGATATATGGTAGCATATATGATGATGAGAAAGTAGAGATAAGTGGGCTACTATATATATTCCAGAGACTACCTCAGGGTATAGAAGAATGCAGATATATCAAGCTGATAAGTCGAGAAGGACTTGAAGAAACTGAGTACGAAAGTATGGTTCCTGCTAAGCGTAGACGTAACTGTTATCGTATAGACGAAGAACAGATGTACATAGAGATGGTCAGAGGCAAGAGTGACATCTACGACATCTTGACCCATCTGACATTCATGTATATAGAAGCTGAGAAGATACGTAACAATGCCATAGATCATAAAGGCAGACATCGCCGAGAATGGGTCATGCTAGAAAAGATCAATGACAGAATAAAGAAAAATAAAAACTTCAATAAAGAATTAGGCTACTCATACTTGAGCTACTTACTAGGACGTACATATGGTGAGACTGCTGCTGCGGCTAAGACATTTGAGAATAGCAAAAAAGTCAACTCACTATTCACGATAGTGTATTCACTCGGGAGATTGAGCATAGAAGAACATGAAAATGCTTCTAATAGGGAGATCAGTTTCTCTTCTACCTTACGGCAAAAAATAGGGCACCATATATTCGGCACGCATTGGGCATATCATGTCAAAGAAGCACTAGAAAAAAATGGACTTACTAATAGGCCAATACACATCGTAAGCAGCAATCTACATAGTGTGATGAATAGTTTCTATGCAGAGAGTGCTCTTAATGAAGGAAAGAAAAAAAGATCTCTGGAAGAACTAGCTAAGCTACTATCCAAAGATAGCGGCGAAGAACTAAGAGAAAAAGTAAGAAAATATGCCGTCAATAATGGCATGATAGAAATAGAAGACACAACAGGGGTTAACATAGGTGTACAGATTTTTGATAGCAGGTATGTACCTAAACAATCAAAAACTTCTGCTTCTAAAAAGAAGACAAAAACTAAAAATGACTATGTCATAGTTGTCATGGACTACGCATTCGGCGAGCAGGCTTATGAGTTAATGGACGAGCTACTTAAGCCCTATGAAGTCAATGGCAAAAAAATGCCATTGAATGTAAAATCCATTAATGTCATGGGTAAGGCAGGTATACTCGAAGGGAAGAAAGGTGACATCATGCTACCCACTTCATTCATATTTGAAGGAAGCGCTGACAACTACCCTCTCGATAATGCCGTTAATAAAGATGACTTTAAGAACGGTGACTTAGATGTATATGAGGGAGCTATGGTTACAGTACTCGGTACTTCTCTTCAGAACAGAGATATACTAAGATACTTCCATAAGTCATCATGGAAAGCCATAGGCTTGGAGATGGAAGGTGCTCACTATCAGAAAGCGATACAAGCCGCTTCCCAAATAAGAAATAGCGTAAGTAATGACATAGATATAAGATATGCCTATTATGCATCTGATAATCCGCTACATACAGGTTCTACATTGGCATCTGGAGGCTTAGGTATAGATGGTGTACTACCGACTTATAAGATAACGCAGAGCTTTCTTAAGAGTATCATCAAAAGCTAACGCTAAAGTATAGCGGACATAAAAAACAGATCGCGATATCTATCACGATCTGTTTAGTAGATTGTTCTCTTGAGAACCTTAATAAGATCCTTTACCTTCCCAAATAGATAAAGAAAATGACTTTAACACCCTAATATATCTTTTTACTTAATGGTTACTTTTGAGAATTTTACATCCTTCTCACCATCAATCATAAATCCTAATTTGTAATCTCCTGAGCTAGGAAATATATTCTTGCTTATCTTAACCTTATTAGATAATACTGGCAACTGGAATTCTAATAATCCGTCAGCATTAAATATCTGTATGAATGAGATATTAGTATCTACAGAAAACTCCAGACAGTTCTGAACTGTATTGTACTCAGCTACATTAAATAAGTCAGACAGTGCATCATCGATTGTCACTTCTACAGCGGCGTTACTAATAAGTGTTGTATTCTCTATCGGGTTGATAGTAGCTGCTGATAATGATATCGCAGTAAATGTCAGTATGAATGTTGCTATGTAATTTCTCATGACTTTAACTTTATTAGTGAGTAAATAAATATTCTTTTGTAAAGATGAGTTAAGAAATCTCTCAGAACAAGTCGTTTGGCACTACAGAATTCATCCCTTATCACTACATCACTCCTACGTTCCATTTTCAGGTTCTATAATTGTGTAAAGTAGTATACACTTAACAAGTTACGATTATCATCATCTTAAGAATATTATCATAGTTAACCTACATAGGATTGTAAAAAAAACACCTTCTATCTAACATAGAAGGTGTTCAAAAAAAAACTTAGCTAATAGGGTTATAATCAGCCTCAATGAAAAAAAGGCTAAAATGAAAGGCTAAAATGTATACCTATAATATTGTTAAACCGTAGAAATCTCTGAGAATTCTAAGACTTCATTAATAAACTCATCTCGGCGGCGTCTCGCTATGGGTATCATAGCACCATCCTGCATTTCTATATATCCATCCTTATGATATCGTACGATCTTATCTAATTGTATCAGGAAAGATTTATGACATAGGTAGAATCCATACTCCTCAAGCTTTAATCTGTAATAGCTTAGGTTATGCGTGCTTACGAGTTCGCTACCGTCTACAAGATAAAAGCGTGTATAATTCTGTAGAGCCTCCACTCTGATAATAGTAGAGACGGGCAGAAATTCAAAAGTCTTACAACATGGGACTATTATTTTAGAAGAGGAGACAGCATTTTTCATAAGGCATTTTTAGATTTCTAATATTATCCGATGGTCAAGAATTCTAACCGATTATACATCAAACTTAAATCATAAGATCAGTAATAAAAAGACAAAAAACATCAAAATTCCGACTAAAATTTTACATAAAAAATTATTTAACTTATTGATATACAGTATTTTATTTATAATTTAGATCATTTAATTCCTACTTAAATTTTACATGGTTGAAAAACACTAAACCCAAACTAATTGAGACTCTTCTGACCGTTTATCAAAAAGAATGGAAATCTATCAAGAGATTCCTATTACTACATACCACTGAACATAGCGAGTACTATAGACTGTTAACCACTATCAGTAATCTTAAGAATCTCAATGATTTTGATTCTGAAGCATTCAGAGAAAAGCACTTTCAAGAGATAAAGCCCAAAAACTTCCTTAATATGATGTCGAGAGTGCTCGAATGGGTAGAGGACTGGCTAGTCTACAGACTCTTAGATAAGAACAAGGATCAGAAAAAGCTCTACATAATCAAAGCATATAATGATCGCGGATTATACAAGCATGCCGATACTCATGCAGAGAAAATAGAACACAAACTCAAAAATCAAAAAGGCCTTGATGTAGAAACGAACAAACACTTACAGCAACTTATGCACATACAGTACTATAGCAATAATCCTATAAAGTATAAGATAGGGTACGAGATGCTGACTAAATTAGTACAATACCAAAGACACAGTTACAAAGAATATGCACTGACATATATGTTGGAATTAAATAACAGAAGTGAGTTAAGTGGATTTGATTTTGAAAAACTGCAAACAGAGACGAATGAAACAATCTCACATATCGAAGAATCCCCAGCTTCAGAAGCTCTTAAAATCGCTCTTCAACTCTTTAAGAAAACTAACACTGAGAGTGTCCACAGTCTTTATAATATCCTTGTGTCAAGGAAAATTGAAAACAATACAGAATTTCACCTCCTACTTTATTCATACCTATGGAGATACGCAAGAATCAAATGGAGTGAAGGCCTAATAGAAGATAATTCATTACTAATGAAACTGATCGAATATGGAATAACATCAGGCGTATATTCTATCAACGGAAAAGTACAGGTTTATCAATTCAATAATCTTGTAACACGATTGTGTCAATTTCAAAATAGAAAAGATGTCAACACATTCATAGATACATGGATAGATAAGGTCAATACCGATGATAAAAAATCTTGCTCAAGCCACGCTAAAGCTATAACAAGTTTCTATTCAGAGGATTACATTAGCCTATTAGAGAACCTCAAACATGTCAAATACAAACATTTAATAACCAAACTGACTGGCTATAGCCTAACCATCATCGCATTGTATTCTACAGAAGAAAGTTCTTTACTTCAGGATCATATTTACAACTTCAAAAGGCTACTCAAAAGGAATATCAAAAAAATAAATTCCGTTGCTTATCAAAGGCATCAAAACCTACTAAAAGTTATAGAGCTTTTACTAAAGAGAAAATACAATAAAAGTATAGTCATTAATTTAGATGACTACAAACCCCTTTTCTATAAATCTTGGTTTTTGAAACAAGGAATAGAGTGAGAACTTATGATATAAGTTCTCACTCTATTTTTAATAAATTAGATGCCATCTTCATCGTCTCCGATGATGAGATCTAATATCCATTCTATGATATCCATGATTCAAAAATTTTAGGGTTAGAAAAAATTGAATCATATCATGTGGCCACAAGACATGAGTCGCCTATAGCGACTTATCATTACATAAGCGTCAAGGCAAATAATATTTAGTACAATCGACTGCATACAAGTCAATTGCAAGTGCTTGAAAATTTTCAACTATATCAGTAACAGAGGCCTCTGCTACCTGAAGCATTAGGGTAAGCTAATCTTGTTGTTCTATAATGATAGCTACCTTAACGGTTCTGTATGGTAGTGTGTGGAATCTTAAAAGTGTAACCCTTTAAGTGTATTTTTTTTGAAAAAATGTTTTGTGTTATTTTATTGATGGTAACAGGGCTTACCCATCTCTGACTCTTCCCTTGAAAAGGAAGAGCAAACTATCAGCCATTAACATGGCGAATCTCAGCACATGAAACACTCTCCCTTCCATCTCAGAGGGAAGGGAAATGAATTTAGCAAAGCGGAAGAATAGGGAGGAACTAAGATCAGTAAGAGTACTAAATGTACTCTTGCCTTAGTGAACCTCAAGCTCCGTCTTGAGGGTGGGCAGGGCTGTTTCTTAACATAGCATATACTTACCCATCTCTAACTCTTCCCTTTAAATGATAAACTAAGATCAGTAAGGTTATTAAATGTACTCCTACCTTAGTGAACCTCAAGCTCTGTCTTGAGGGTGGGCAGGGTTATTAATAAACGGTTTACACAGGTAATTAAACAGTAAAAGAAAGCTCTTTTCTTAAAGCAAACGCTTTATTATCATATTGCAAATTACTTGTATAAGTCAAATTTAATTATAAAAATTACCCATAGAGCTAAGCCAGTTTCTCATCACAATAAGTGGTATTAGGATATTCTTCCATC
>CALLAG010000300.1 GCA_938002705.1 uncultured Saprospiraceae bacterium
ATAATAATCTTTCGCTTTTCAGAATCTATGTCAGCTATAGCCAGGTTATGATTAGGTTCTTCTACTAAGAACATAGCTACTCTATCTCTATTAATCCAAGTGTAATAACCTACATTATTAGTATTATGCAGTAGTCGCTTAGCATAACCTATCCCGTCGATAGGATAGACGCTTAATGATTGTGTTACCTTATCTGACTCTACTCTGACGCAACTAAATTCATTCTTATCTGACATTTTCTGAGGAGAATACTCACTCTCATCAGTATATGTAATCCTTGTTAAGGTCTCATCAAAAAGTTCAAACTGAGCTATCTCTGTCTGATCTGCAGAATAATAATTAGTTGTAAATAATACCTTATCATCACTGATGAAGCTCGGTTGGTTGTTATATCCATTAGAATTAAAATTAGTCAGGAAGACTGGATCCTTAAAGGTTATCTTACCGCCACCTTTAGTCATAGTAAGCATGTATATGTTACTATTAGGAAGCTGTGCTGTCGTACTCGTAGTGCTGAATACTAACAGTGATATGAATAATAATATTTTAGTCAGCATTGGCAGATTTGAACATTCTATTAAATCTAATTCCGTCAAAAATTCTCGCATTCTTAGTCGAGAACCAGATAAAAAATGGTTTTCCAACAACATGATCAAAGGGAACGAATCCCCATGCTCGTGAGTCTTCACTATTATGTCTATTATCACCCATAGCCCAATAGTAGTCCTGCTCGAACGTATAGCTTGTAGCTGGCTTACCATTGATGATAATCTGATTACCTTTTACTTCTAAGTCATTGCCTTCATAGACGCTTATGATTCTTCTATACAGAGACAAGTTCTGAAGGTTGATGTCTACAGTTACGCCAGCTTTCGGTATCCATATAGGTCCGTAATTATCTACTGACCAGTTAGGATAATTCTTAGGGTCATGAGGAAATAAGCTTAGTGGTTCTACTGGAGCTTTGTATATATTAAGCTGCACCTTATCAGATGCGGACCTTAGCTTATCTGCTTTCTCTTCATTTAAGAACAAGATACTCGGATCATTAGGTCGTCCAGCGTAGCTGGCTTCTGTCTGAGCGATATCCCATTCTTCGAGTTTTTTCTTATTTATATTATTTCCGATTCCACTTACATCATATCTGTACTGCAGATGCTTAGGATTTTCTACCGCGACACCGTCTATATACAGTTGTCTGTTCTTGATCTGAAGTGTATCTCCAGCTATAGCCACACACCTCTTAATGTAATGATCTTTCTTATCGATCGGTCTTACGACGTAGTCTTCTTTCTTTACTTTATTGATCAATTCTCTATCGTATCCAAAAATGCCTTTATCCCTCTGAGTCTGTCCTATAGTGTATGATCTTCTCTTAGTAATGTAGACAGTATCACCTACTGGCCAGTTGAATACGAATGGGCTTCCTCGCTTAACTGTCTCTAATGCGGGTAATCTGTGATAGTCAAGACTTGGCTTCTTGAGGTATGATTCTGTATTAAAAAACGGTAACCTGTTATGCACAAGTGGGGCCATAACGTAAGTCATAGGTGTCCTAATGCCGTAACTGGGCTTGGATACAAATAAGAAGTCTCCTACCATCAATGATCCTTCCATAGATGGAGTAGGAATTACAAAAGCTTCTATGAGAAACATACGTATAAATGCGGCAGCAAATACAGCAAAAACAATAGACTCTGTCCACTCTCGTATTATGGATTTTTTATAAGGATTCTTTTTCATGAGCCTATCTACGGCTCTCTTGTCTCCAGCTTTCTGAGCCTCAAGTAATTCCTTGTTAAATGCTTTCTCTTGCAAATAATTTTCTCCTATGTAAGTAGCATCCTTTTGCTTTGACAGCCAGTAGAAGGCTGCTGGAGCATATATCACCGCAGAAGCGGTATGTACAAATTTGTACTTAGCAAAAGATCTCATAAGATCTACCGCCATACCAGCAAATATGAAAATATTGACGATAGGTACCAGAAGTAATAATGGCCACCAAGTAGGTCTACCAATCAGTTTAGCCCATTCTATAAAGTTAACACCTGGTATTAGCCCTTTGGTAGAATCTATACCTACTTTGGGAAACAGGAAAAATAAGCTTACACTTAGTAAGACGTAGGATATAAGTAAGAATATTAATATTGACACGTTATTTGATTATTTGTAAGCCAAAGATAATAAAGCCTAGCTGTTATGGATTTCTTAATTAAGATAAGTTCTTCTATTCTATGGACAAAACAACCTATAAAATTGCCAAACTGATATTTCCTTGTCTAATCTACATCAAATACATAACCTACATAGAACTCAAATCCAGGACCTGCATTGAATACATCCCCTACATTGATACCCGCTATAGCACCTATTTTCAGGTATGAATATCTATCTCCTACATCATTAAGTATCACTCCACCATTAATAGACAGGTCATTAATAGAGGAATAATTAAGTCCTGCCCAGAATGTCTCTTCCATCTCGAACTTAGCACCTACTACGATATCTATGATTTCAGGATTGACATAGTTTATCTGTAACGAAGGTTCTATATAGTAATCATAATTGAAGAATTTTCCTCCTACATTGGCAAAATAATGTCTTGCCCTCGGTGCACTGGCTGAGGTCAATACCAGGTCTGATTGTAGAAACTGCATAATGGATCCTCCAAAGTAAAAGATATTCTCACCATCAAATTCTTCAACATAAGTCCTATAAGCAAAGCCGAATCCCATAGATGGATTAAATCTTGTCTGAGCAGTATTAGCTAAAAGTGGATCATCAGGAGATGTCGCTACTTCTCCAGAAGGGTTAAATTTATACTGATAAAAATAACCTTGCACACCTAATGAAATCTGGTCATCACGTTTGAATATTTCTTTTAGATGATAGGCATAATTTAATTGCAAGCCGAGTTTTGAGACAGGTCCTGATTTATCACTTATGATAGAACCACCAGCACTCATATTCTGATCTACGAATGGATACTGTACAGTGACAAATGCAGTATTAGGAGCATTGTCAAATCCTACCCACTTTTTTCTATAGAAAGCAGAAACCTCCATATCTGTACCAGGCGCTAAGAAAGCAGGATTCCAGACATGATGTAAGTCTTGGATAGGCGTCGTTTCTGGCAGCTGCTGTCCTATAGCTACAGTAGATAATAATAAACCGATAAGGATATATAAAGTATTTCTCATGATTATTTTCTTAATACGGTGATGCTCTTCTTGATATTAATATCAGAGAAAGTTAAAATATAATAATATGTATCGGCAGGCAGATCCTCACCACCTCGAGTAGCATCCCATCTGACAGCATCATTCTGATAACCTATCTTATTGAATATTACAGTTCCCCATCTATTAAATATGGTCAACTCATTCTCAGGAAAAGCTTCAAGCCCTCTGAATACTAACTCATCATTCATACCATCACCATTAGGAGTAATTATTGTTACAGGCTCTAATTCATCTCGTGGATCATTGACGCATATGACTACGTCATCAGTACCCACACATCCATTGTCATCTGTCACAGTTACTGTAAATGTTGTCTCAGAATTAATAATTATTATGGGGTCTGCTACATTAGAAGATCCTTCAAATAATTCTGCATTATCCCAACTGTAATCAACACCACCCATTGCTTCTAACTGAAATGGAATACCTATCAATGCACATGTATCAGCGCCTGCATCTGCATCCGGAAGATCATTAACTACGACCACTACATCAAGATTGGCGACATTACCAGGGCAGTTATCACTTATAGTTACATCGTAGGTTGTCGTCCTATCAGGAGTGGCTACGGGGTCTGCTATATTTATATCTGATAGTGTCCCATTAGGGTCATCCCACAAGTATGTCAAACCTCCTGATGCTCCCAG
>CALLAG010000301.1 GCA_938002705.1 uncultured Saprospiraceae bacterium
TGAAAGTCACAAAAGTTACGTGCCTTTATTCTGAAAGCTTCTCTATCTTTTCCTTTAGTCTCCATCTTTCTATACACCGTCTTATGTGTTACTTTGGTACCTAGGTTGGCGTTGATACCTTGAGGTATCGTAACTTCAGTGAATAATTCCGGAGTTGCATCTTTGAATCCATTATCATATCCCATCTGCTTAAATATGCCATCTAAGAATCTTCGCTCGTCAGCACTGCCATCATAGGCTTTCTTTAATTTATTATAGAACTGTACAGTTGTCAATCCATGTGAGTTACCGTATTCTGGTGCTCGACCTAATACAAATGTAGACTTAGGTGGTGCTTCGTTAGGTATCTTGAATATAGGATGCGTCAGAGCCTCACAATCACACTTCGTTACAGGAGCTACTATAGGAATAGCCTTCCATGCTATCGCTGCAGGTGGTACAACCACAGGAGGGCAACCTATGAATAGTAAGAGTGGTAATAAAAATAATAGCAATGGCCACCAGCCACCTACTTTTGCTGCAGCTACTTTTTCTACTTTCTTGGGTCCGCCAGTACTGATCTGTGACATCCCAGCGAATGACATAGCACCTAATGAAGCCGCCGCTGCTCCTGCCGCGGCATATTTAGTAACTTTCTCATTTGTATTGATAAGGTTACGTGTCTCTCCTATTTGTCTTCTGTTCTCTCCTATCAGGTTACGCGTCTCTCCTATCTGATTACGAGTTTCGCTGATGACATTTCTTGTCTCTCCTATTTGATTTCTTTTGACGCTTATAATACGTCCACTTACTGCCGCTGCAGCTGCGGCACCCGCTGCTGCAGCACCAGAGGCTGATTTTGCAGCAACCCTCCCAAAAGATTTTGATTTACCTAATAGAAACGCAACATATGCTTCTGCTTCAGCTTTAGATTTAAATACTCCAGACTTAGCAATTTCTTGATTATTACCTGCCTTAAGTGATACAAAGAAATGATTTCTCGCTTCTGTTATATTGTACCGTTCTTCTATGACTCTATTTTTGATTACAGACTCTATCCCATTATCTCTTGATGCCTCTTTACTATACCCTTCACTTCTTAAGCCTACATCTCCATTCTTATCTAACATCCCAAAATAATGTTCTCCATCCTTAGAGAATATAAGAAAGTCAGCATGCTTCTCAGATGGTGAGTGTCCACTATATTCTGATAAAGCTAAATAGTCGTCTTGTCTTTTTTTGTTATCCATGTTACTGATTAGGATTGATTAGGTTCAAAAAATATATAAGTTTAACCAACTGAAATTCAATTAGTTAAATAGAGTCAAATAATCTATGACAGAAATTTGGATCAGCAAAAATTGTGGTAAATCACTACTTACTCAAGAAAAGATTGGTAGTAGTGTTTGTAGTTTAGACGGTAATTTAACCAAAATGGGTCGATTTTTAATGACTTTTAATTGATTTTTCGCCAGCCAAAATAGAAAGTGGTAGATAATTCTCTCTTGGAGGCAACGGACAAGTTGCATAATCCGTAAAGGCACAAGGTGGATTATAGGCTTTATTAAAATCAACTATAGTATAAATACTACCAACTTCTGGACGTTTTACATCAATGAATCTGCCACCTCCATAGGTACTTTCACCAGCTGTCTCATCTTTTATTAATACAAAAAAATAATCTGCTCCTCCATCAAATGCTGTCAACTGATGTAACTTTCCCTGATGTAGGAATTGTATATAGCCACTGACTTTATAATCTGTATCTATTCCTGTAACATTAGCAACCTTTACTTCTGTGGGTTCCACGACAGGAACGAATTTGGCCGTTTTTATAAAATCTGCATTCGCTTCAAAATTCGGAATCGCCTCAAGTCCATATCGAGCCTCAGCTATGGTATTCTTAACTCTCAAAGCGTACTTATCTCCTCTCTTGATGACATACATTATAAGAGAATTAGCATGGAGAACCGTAGTCTTATCTGTACCGTCATGATATATTGTCCCATCAGCATCAGGCTGATCACCATCATTACCTAAGAATGATTCTCCGTATGCGTTAAACTTCAGCATGCCGTTATCGACAAATATAGTTCCGATATAGTCTCCCATAAAATAGGGCAAAACAATATCATTAGCAGCACCAGAACCCATTCTATTCTCTCCTTCTTGTAACCAGTGTAATCCGATGACGCTTAACCATCCCTCTGGACTTGTTACACTTTTATACCTACCATTTCTCCATTGCTCTAATTCTGCTAAGTACTCATCAGTCAATGTATGTACTTCTAATAACCTGGGATCATCTGCAGCAGACTGTATCCTACCGTCCTGTAACTTCTTAGCACAAGAACTTAATACTATACAGCATAGACATGCGTATGCTGCTATTCTGATCCCAAAATTATTCATAACTCTTAGCTTAAAATTTGTTTTTTAAATAAGGCTATAGCTTCTTCTATGCCCTCTGGCTTAGTACCTCCAGCAGAGGCGAAGAATGCTTGGCCACCTCCACCTCCATTAATGGCTTTTGATATTTCTTTGACTAATTTACCTGCGTGCCATCCTTTCTCCTCTACTATATTCTTACTTAACATGACCATGAGCTGTGCTTTACCATTAGACTCCATACCGATAAGGAATGCTGCATTACCAGTTTCTTTTTCGAGATTAAAAAGTAAAGTTTTCACAGCTTTACTATCGCCGATATCGACTTTCTCTGCTAAAAAATTAAAACCTGATTCGCTATTGATTTTATCTTTTAATACCTTCTTAATATCTCCAGCCTGATCAGCTACTAATTGATCTATTTTCTTCTGCAGTTCCTTATTTTCTTCCTGTAATGCTATGATAGATTTGCTTAGGTCTTTTGGATTTTTAAAGAGTTCATTGATCTGTTCGAGTTCAGATAATTTTTCTGATAGATACTGCTCTGCACCTTCAGAACTTATCGCTGTAATTCTTCTGACTCCTGCAGCAATACCACTTTCTTGTACTATCTTAAATAAACCCAATTGCCCCGTACTATCGACATGACAACCTCCACATAATTCTATAGAGTAATCAGATCCAAATGTGATCATACGTACTGTATCACCATATTTCTCACCGAAGAGCATCATCGCTCCAGCCTCTTGAGCTTCAGTGATAGGGATGGATCTACGCTCTACTAATGGGATATTACTTCTTATTTTTTTATTGACTATAGTTTCTACTTCTCTTATCTGCTCCGGCGTCAACTTCTCATAATGAGAAAAATCAAACCTAAGCAGATCTTCTTTTACCAAAGAACCCTTCTGCTGTACATGCTCTCCTAAAACTTGTCTTAAAGCGGCATGCATGAGGTGTGTAGCACTATGATTATTTTCTATGAGAGATCTACGATGTGCATCTACTTTTGCTATAGCTGGCTTATCGATATTAGTAGGTATCTTATCTATATAATGAATGATAAGATTATTCTCTTTCTTAGTGTCTAAGACATTAATGATCTCACCATCAAAGTCTAATGTTCCTGTATCTCCGACTTGTCCACCACCTTCTGCGTAGAATGGCGTCTTATCTAATAATAATTGATTAAAGTCAGTGCCCTTCTCAGTTACTTTTCTATGTCTTAGAGCATACACCTTATCTACCTCAGTATGATCATATCCTACAAATTCTGTCGTCGAACTATCCGAAATCGTCACCCAATCGCCAGTGCTCTTAGCAGAGTCCTCACGTCCTCGCTGCTTCTGCTGTCCTAATGCTAATTCGAAGCCTTTCTCATCTACACGCCACCCTTTCTCAGATGCAACTAGTCTTGTAAGGTCAAATGGAAATCCATAAGTATCATACAGTATAAAAGCATCCTTGCCACTTAATGTGCCATCATCTATCTTAAGTGCATCTAATCTCTTAAGGCCATCTTCTAAGGTTCTCAAGAAAGATTTCTCTTCCTCCATTATCACTTTAGATATGAACTCTTTCTGAGCTTCCATCTCAGGAAATATATCAGAAAACTGTTCCGCCAGCATAGGTACTAACGTGTAGATGTATGGCTTCTTGTTATTAAGAAATGAGTAATTATATCTCACAGCACGTCTCAGTATTCTTCTGATCACATACCCTGCTCCAGTATTACTCGGCATCTCACCATCTGCTATGGTAAATGAGACCGCTCTTAAGTGATCCGCAATAACTCGCATAGCGATATCAGTCTTAGATGCATCCGTATAATCATCAGTGTAGGGAATGCCGCTATCTTTAGATAACTTCTCTATATATGGAGAGAATATATCACTATTATAATTAGACTGCTTGCCCTGAAGTATCATAGACAACCTCTCGAAGCCCATTCCTGTATCTATGTGTTTATTAGGCAAATTCTCAAGGGAGCCATCTGCGACACGTTGATACTGTATGAATACAAGATTCCATATCTCTATAACTAATGGGTCATCCATATTCACTAACGAATGTCCACTTACCTTGGCTTTAGCCTCATCTGACCTTATATCTACATGTATCTCTGAGCAAGGACCACATGGCCCGATATCTCCCATCTCCCAGAAGTTATCTTTCTTATCGAAATATAGAATCCTATCTTCTGAGATATACTTCTTCCATATCGTCGCAGCTTCCTCATCTGCACCAGTCTTATCTATAGTATCTCCCTTAAATACAGTAATATAGATATCATCCTTATTGATACCATAGACTCTTGTCAGTAGATCCCAAGCGTAGAATATCGCTTCTTCCTTAAAGTAATCGCCGAAAGACCAGTTACCTAACATCTCGAACATCGTATGATGATAAGAGTCACGGCCGACCTCCTCTAAGTCATTATGTTTTCCTGATACTCTCAGACACTTCTGAGTATCAGAGATACGGGTCGTCTTAGGTTCTTGATGCCCTAAGAAGTAATCTTTAAATTGGTTCATGCCTGCATTAGTAAACATGAGTGTGGGGTCATCCTTAACGACGATAGGCGCTGAGCTTACAATTTCATGTTGCTTGTCTGCGAAGTAATTAAGGAAAGTTTGTCGAATTTCTTTGCTGGTCATGAGATACAATTTAGTATCATATTATAAATAAAAATAAAGACTATCAAATTGATTATCAATAATTAAAACATTATAAAAAAACATAATATGTATAATCATCTATCTAAGTGGTGGCACAGTATTTGTTGTTTAAAGGTGCAATTGTTATGAAAAATCAATCTACTGAGCTATTTTAGCGATTGCAAATTTATACCCATAGATACATATGCCTTTACCTTGGTACAAAACTACTAATTCTATTATTCTAAAAAAGGCATGAGTAAGCACAAATACGTATTTAATACAGATACACTTCAGTACGAAAAGTTAGAGAGAAATTGGAAGAAAAGCCTTTTTAAAGGATTCGGACTATTATCCACAATAGCCATCTGTTCTTTTGCATTATACACGGCTGCGTATACTATTATTCCTACACCTAAGGAGATTGCCATGAATCGGGAATTGACTCAGATGGAATACCAATTTAACAGCATATCTACTGACTTCGAAAAGATAGCCTCACAACTCGAAAACCTCCAGACTAAAGACGCTGAAGTACACAGAGTCATCTTTGGTGTAGATCCTATAGATAAGGACATATGGAATGGTGGAATCGGTGGTAGAGAGACAGAACAATATTACTCTAACTTTGAGAATTCTGAAGAAATAATAACAGAGACTAAGTCCAAAGTAGATCAATTAAAATATAAGCTACAAATACAAAAAAACTCTCTCGATACTATCTTCGAACTAGCAAGACAGAGAGAAGAAAAACTATTGTCTATACCATCTATCAAGCCCGTACAAGAAGATAAGCTCAAAAGAAAAATGAGAGCTATGTCAGGATTTGGTATGAGAATACATCCAGTGCATAAAGTAAAGAAATTCCACAAAGGCATAGACTTCACCGCTCCCAAGGGAACTGCTATCCAAGCTACTGGTAATGGGAAAGTCATCAAAGTACAGAAAAGAAAAAAGGGCTATGGTAACAATGTAACCATTGATCATGGATTTGGCTATACAACTCTATATGCTCATATGAGTGAGATCATCGTCAAGAAAGGCGATAAGGTTACTAAAGGTCAAAAAATAGGAACGATAGGTAGCACAGGTACTTCTACAGCACCACACCTACACTACGAAGTACGTATCAATGATAAACCAGTTAATCCGATAGATTACTGCATGGATGGACTCACGCTTGAGGAATACCATGATCTAGTAGATAGAGCATCTACAGAAAATCAGTCTTTCGATTACTAAGAATAAAGCAAAACAACCAACTTAACTAAAAAGCTGTCTAATTATTAGATGGCTTTTTTTGTGTCTTATACATACTATTTGCGGGACTTAATGTCCCATTTGATTGTGTTATAATACTCGATGCACGTTAGATAGAGACCACAGAACGGTATAACTATTTTAGAATAGAAATAATAAAAGCGCTTTCGAACACAGAATGGTGGCATTACACTACTCATATATCTTGTCATATTTAGTATGACCCCTATGGGGTCAGCTTATCATCATACATCATTTCTAAAATAATATGACCTCTCTGAGGTCAGTAATGATACACTTTTTATAAGCTAACAAAATTTGACCTCTCTGAGGTCAGTATCGAGAATATCTCAGATGATGCAATTAAATGTTAATGGATTAAACAGTTCCATATCGGTGATAGATTAGGCATTACAAGACCATGGATCTTATGCATTTATTCTTTGGCAAACATTGGCTTAATAAGTTTAGAACTTATTAATAATACTCAAAAGAGACCGCAGAGCGGTCTAACTATTTTAGAATTAAACAACAAGAACGTTTTCGACCACAGAGTGGTCGCATTACCTCCCAGATTGCCTTTCCATATTAGTGTGACTCCGCTGGAGTCAGTTTATCATTACTCCAATATTTCTAAAATAGTAAGACCTCTCTGAGGTCAATAATGATACACTTTTTATAAGCTAACAAAATTTGACCTCTCTGAGGTCAGTATCAATCATGTTTCAGATGATGCAATTAAATATTAATAGATTAAACGGTTACCTATTGCGATGGACTTAGGCATTACAAAACCATCGACCTTATGCTTTTATTCTATGGCAAACATTAGTCTTAATAAGTTTAGGACTTATTGCTATATCCAAAAAGAGACCGCAGAGCGGTCTAACTATTTTAGAATTAAACAACAAGAACGTTTTCGACCACAGAGTGGTCGCATTACCTCCCAGATTGCCTTTCCATA
>CALLAG010000302.1 GCA_938002705.1 uncultured Saprospiraceae bacterium
ATCAAAGGTGAAGGTGCCTATAAGAATGGCGTTCCGTGGGAGATCAAGAATAGTAATAGCTACCTCAGTTATGTGACAGACAAGAAGCTTATAGATACACCACGGTATACCGAAATCGAAAAGCTATTAGATGATAATGTAGCAAAATTAAATCTAAATGGAATAAAGGAAATTGCTGGAGCCGGCGCTGTATTAAATGCTATCTATGTATTAGAAAATGGGCCAGCTTGCATGCTTAAGTTTCCTAAAAAAGAAGAAGGTGGTGGCGGCTTATGGGACTATGCTGCTACGGCTTGTATATATCATGAGCTGGGCTTACCTGCGACTAATTATGAGGGTGGAAGATTAGATCTGAATAGGAAAGACGGTACATTCATGAATCATGAAGGCGTCTTTTTTTCTAATCTTGATTAGTAGAGTATATGATATGAGGCGTTGTTTTTTATTTTATTTATCATGTATAGATTGACTCTTGAGATATAAGAATCATTCATTTACCCAAAAAGTAAAAAGATAGAGCAAAATAAAATAACTTACACATCTAAATAATTGTCATATGTTAAAGTTAGTTCTCAATGCTCTTATATTACTTTGTGCAACGACACTTCTATCCCAACAAAAATTTGAATGGCCACGTCATGAGAACGGTCAGAAAATGGTCTCAGAGAAATTTGAGTTATTAGAACATATTATGGATAATCTTGATCACGGGCCACACCAAGATATCAGAGATGGCGATCCTACTCCGAGACTTAAGAGAGATGGAGAAGTCTTAATAGGAGATAGTAACAAGAACGAATTTGAAGTACATGCAGTCGTTAACCCAGATGATCCTAATAATATAATCGTGGGTGCTATGGATGTAGATTTTAGCTCCGCGACAGATGCTATTAAGTTTTCGATCTATGTGACTAAAGACTTTGGCGATACTTGGGTCAAGAGTGACTTTACGGGTAACGATATAGAGTATGCGCCTATCGGTGGGGGCGATCCTATGTTTGCTTTTGATGATAGAGGCCATCTTTATTTTACTTATTTACTTGTTAATTTGGATGCTGTTGTGCCTACTGCTTTTTGGGGTATGTACTTGGCCGTATCTACCGATGGTGGGATAACGTGGAGCAAGATCGATGAGCCTATCGAAGAGCAAGAATTCGTTGATTTATTTACCTTGTCAGATTTAGAGAAAGCGGTAGATAAACAATGGATGACTTCTGATCTTTCTGATGATAGTCCCCATAAGGGTAATGTCTACATGTCTTATGTCAATATCGATGTGCAGGACGAAGTCTACGATATTGTAGTCAGAAGAAAATTTCCAGATGAGTTAACATTTACCAGTACCAGAAATGTAATCTCTGATCCTAATTTCTCTATCGCTCAGTACGCTAATATGGATGTAGATATGAGAGGGAATCTATATACTATATTCATGGCAGATGATGACGAGCTTGAGACGGGCAGTTACAGTATCTATATGTCTAAGTCAACTGACGGAGCTGCTACTTTCTTGCCACTTAGTAAAGTAGTGGAATTTAGTTTTCCAGAAATATTTTCTGGCGATATAGAAGTTACTGGTGTGAGTCCTTCGCGATTATATCCATGTCCTCAGTTAGCTATAGATAAGTCTGGTAAGTCATCAGACGGGACTTTGTATATAAGTTTTACTGCATCTGGTATAGAGCAACAAGAGAGTGATGGATTAGATGTATATATTATGGCTTCTTATGATGGTGGTGTGACATGGACTGATCCTATCATTGTCAATGATGATATAGATCCTAATGCACATCAGTTCTATTCTTCCATTACGGTTAATGATGAAGGGGATGTCGCCGTAGGCTGGTATGATATGAGATCTGAGATATCTAATGATCAAGCAGAATATTATGTAGGTGTATCTTATGATCTGGGAGGCAGTTTTGTGCAGTTGCCAGCGAGTACACAGGCATCTGACTTTAATGTAATAGGAATCGATAATGGAGATACTGGTATCGGAGAATATAATCGGATTCTGAGCACAGGTGACTATATCATTCCTATATGGGCTGATGGCCGTACTAATGATGGTAACATTGCGATATATGCTAATTTTTTTAAGAAGAATCTGATCAGCAGTGTGGAGAAAGTGTCTTTAGTCAATTCTAAGATTGCATTAATAGGGCCTATACCAAATCCGAGTAAGGACAATGCTAATTTTACTCTGACTTTAGAGGAGGGTATAGATTTGAGAATTTATCTGACTGACATTAATGGCAGAATCATTTCTAATATAGCGAATAGGGAATTCAGATCTGGAATGCATACTATTGCGGTAACAACTACTGATCTTCATGGAGGTGTCTACTATTTTACCATTGTCTCGAAGGAAGGAAAACTTACAAGAAAATTAAGCGTTATTAAATAAAAAATTACAATTTGTTGAAACTCAATATTGCACTCATAGCTCACGATGGTAAGAAATCAGATATGGTTTCTTTCGTACTCAATAATCTAAGCTTTCTTAAGCGTTTTACACTATTTG
>CALLAG010000303.1 GCA_938002705.1 uncultured Saprospiraceae bacterium
AGATCTTTAGTAGGAATATATTCCGCAACCGGATTGACCTGTTCATCTTCTAATAACTCTGTTGCTATTTCTTCAAATATCTTTAATGTGTCTTTCATCTCACTTACGGATTAGGTACGTTTTGTCAGTGATGCATTTATATAATTGTTCTGCTATCAACTTAATTGTACATGATACTTACGTAATAACTACGTAACAAATTCCCTATTGTTTAGTCTTAGGAAAATAATTGTTAGGTTTTTAGATAATTAGAGAGAGATTTCATTCTTTATTCTGCCGATAATTATTTTAGTAGAATATTATTCTGCACCTATGGTTTCGCTTTCAATATTATCAATTCTGGATGTATACCGAACAATGCTGAGATTATCCGAGTATAACAGACATCAATACCGTATTACATTTTATTAATTTACAACAATAATTATCATGAGCTCTATATCAAAGATTGGCCTCGTTACAGGTTTACTCGCATCAGCATATTTAGGATTCCTTGCTATTATAGGCGATCATGGTGGTTCTGCATTAAAATATGGCAAATATATCATCCTGATAATAGGACTAATCATATTCTACCAACGAAGAATGCGTAACTGGACTTATGAAGATTTTATAGCTAAGTATATAGGAGCATCAGCCAAGATAGCAATTGTGGCAGGTTTAATAATCGCAGCCACGAATACTTTATTATTTGTGATACAACCAGAGTTCTCTATCCAGAAATATAGTCTATTGGCCGAGAATATGACGCAGTTGTTGACTATAGATGCCATCATCATCATAGAGACTTTAGTGTTAGGTCTGTTAAGTTCATTTGTGATATTCCCTTACTTCAAGAATAGATTTCTTGATAATAAAGGCATCCAACAAAGCCAAGAACAAGTTGCATAAGCACTGATTAGTACAATTCTAAAGTTTTAGTGATTTGATTTTTGTTGGAGCATTCAAGCTTCGGAAAAGAAGTTAAAGCAAGTTAGTGATGATTAATTATAAGATTATTCTGTAATCTTAATTACAGGCGACACTGTAATTTTAATCCATATCTGTCTATCTTCCACCCGTGAAGAATATAGACCAAGTCATCCTTAATTTTAATGCATCCACTGTACTGATACTTAATGTTTGCTTGGCGATTATTATGTTTGGTATTGCATTAGACTTAAAGAAGTCGTTATTTCTTAATATACTCAGAGCACCTAAGTCTCTGCTTACGGGCTTAGTAGCACAATGGATTCTGCTGCCTTTTCTGACATACCTCCTTATCTCAGTGACGAAGCCACAAGCCAGTATAGCATTAGGCATGATGCTCATAGCGGCCTGTCCAGGTGGTAATATTTCTAATTTTTTTAGTGCTATTGCACGAGCTAATGTAGAGTTGTCCATAGTGATGACCTGTATATCGAGTGTTCTCGCTATAATATTGACACCACTGCTATTAACTTATTATGGTAACTTGTATGGACCTACCAGAGAGATCATGCAGGTTGTCTCATTAGATTGGTGGGACGTTACACAGACGATATTACTTATCATTATTATCCCTATCATAGCCGGTCAGATATTTGTAAGATCATTTCCAGTTTTTGCTATCAGACTTAAGTCCTTCTTAAGATTGACATCTATGCTTTTATTTATCATCATAGTGATAGGTGCATTTGCGGCTAACTATGACTATTTTTTGACTTATATTGGGCTTGTATTTCTGATGGTTTTAGCTCATAACCTTATAGCTATTATGTCTGGATTGGGCATGGGTAAGATTATGAGATTAGAAACTTCAGATGTCAAATCCCTAAGCATAGAGGTGGGTATACAGAATTCTGGATTAGGATTGCTACTGATATTTAGCTTCTTTTCTGGATTAGGTGGGATGGCTATCGTCGCTGCATGGTGGGGGATATGGCATATTGTTACAGGATTTATTTTATCATTTATTTGGAGTAAAGTATAGGGGAGATGTTATATCCGATTTTGAAAGTATTATGTAGAACGTCCATACAATGTTACTTCAGTAATATAGAGTTTAACGGCAAAGAGGGTGTGCCTTCAGGAGATACGCCTCTCATCTTTGCAGCTAATCATCAGAGTGCATTTCTTGATGCGATATTATTAGCTGTTTTTTCTAAGGAACCTATCTATTTTCTTGCTAGGTCTGATGTATTCAAGGGAGCATTAGGAAAATTTCTTAGAGCCATCAATATGATGCCTATCTATAGAATGAGGGATGGGATCAAGAAGCTTTCGCTCAATGATGCTATATTCGAAAAATGCTCAGAATTACTTAAGGAAGACAAGCGTATCCTCATATTTCCGGAGGGATTTCAACTTGACGTTGCTTACTTACGCCCACTCACGAAGGGGCTTGTACGTATAGCATTAAATACTCAGACTAACTTGGATCAAGAAATAAGAATTATTCCTCTGGGTATCAATTATTTTAACTCATATCACTCTGGTCATAAGTTGATTCTTAATTATGGTGCACCTATATCAGTACCGTCATTCTTGGATGCATACAATGACCATCAGAACAAGGGCTACAGAGCTCTGCTTAATGAAGTAAGCGAGGGCATAAAAGAGCAACTCCTCATCCCTGAAGAAACGGATGACTATAAGTCCAAGATCAAAGTATTCAATAGGAAAAATGAGCATGTAGACTTCCTAACTCTGAGATCGCAGATAGCAGAGGGGACTTTCCAGACAAGTGAGTCTAAGCACAGTTGGGCTAAGTTGATCAAGTACTTACTCTATATACCTAACCTGCCAGCGATCGGTGTACTTACGTATATCCTCAGCAAAACAACGGACAAGCATTTTATTGCATCTATGAAGATCGCTTTTGGAGCATTAGTTTTTCCGCCTTGGTTATTACTATGTTTTGTAGTATCTATGATATGCTTGGGAGCTAAGTGGGCAGTCATCATACTATTCGTACAGTACTTCAGTATGTATCTGGTACCCAAGGTATCTCGATGGAGTAGGGTATAACGTGGAGCTACCAAGATCTCAATATTTAATTAGTGATACTATGAGACCAAGAGTGAAAATATGCTGCATCAGTAGTGTATACGAAGCCAAGATGGCCATAGATTATGGTGCTGATGCATTAGGCTTAGTCAGTCATATGCCCAGCGGGCCAGGTGTTATAGATGATAATCTCATTAGCGAGATTGTAAAAACAATACCACCACCTATTGCAAGCTTTCTACTCACAAGCCAAATTGATCCTCATAGAATCATCGAGCAATATCAAGTAGCCAATACTTCTACTATACAGATGGTGGATAGATTAGAAACTAGAGCTTACGATGTCTTGCGTGATCGCCTACCTCACGTCAAGTTATACAATTTGACTTATAAAAGGGCGGATAAGATCGCTCATATAATTTTTTTCAGATCAAGACAGAAAACGTAGACATAGCCTTAGCTATGGCGAGGCTTTCTAACGCAGATATGGAATAAATAATAATGCGAATTACCGCGTTTTTGTAGGTTAACTTGTATTAGTGCAAGTTATCCATGTAATTGATGAGAGCTCTATACAGGAAGCTATAGGCCTAGCACAGTCTGTAGATGCTATCTTACTGGATAGTGGTAATCCTAATTTGCCAATAAAAGAATTAGGTGGTACGGGACGTACTCATAATTGGTCACTGAGCAGAGCCATTGTAG